>JAXJPK010000261.1:0-8309 GCA_036311705.1 Clostridia bacterium | reverse complement strand
CCCCGATGCAATATATGCAAATCTATACGGGCCGACAGAGATAAGCGATGTTTGCACATACTACATAGTAGACAGACCGTTTCTTGACAGTGAGCCGCTACCTATAGGTAAGGCATGCGAGAATATGCGTATTATTATTCTTAATGATAAAAACGAGATTGCAAAGACGAATGAACAAGGCGAGCTGTGCGTTATAGGCTCCGGAGTTTCGCTCGGATATTGGAATAAACCCGATATTTCCGATAAGGTTTTTGTTCAAAATCCCGCAAATCCGTTCTATGAGGAACGAATTTACCGCACAGGCGACCTCGCATATATAAATGATGAAGGGCTTATTATGTATGACGGGCGAATAGATAACCAAGTCAAGGTAAAGGGTAACAGAATTGAGCTTGGCGAAATCGAATGTGCGGCGATGTGTGTTTCAGGCGTTCGTGGAGCGTGTGCCGTTTTTGATGCCGAAAACGAAAGAATAGTTTTATTCGTTGAGAGCTGCGAATCACTTGTACTGCGAAAATTCAACAACGAATTAAAACAGTATATACCAAAATATATGCTACCCTCAAAGCTTGTAGTTATGGACAAGTTTCCGCATACTGCAAACGATAAAATCGACAGGGTAACTTTAAAGAAATCTCTTTCAGAATGAGGAAGGAATTAATTATGAATTTTCATTATACTTCTGCTGTATCTATGCTTGATAAAGCGGCAGAAAGGTTTGGCAGTGCTACGGCGTTTCGTGATGCATACGGCTCAATTTCTTTTGAATGTCTTTATAAAACATCACGGATATTGGCATCACGGCTTGCTGACACCGTAACGACAAGCCGTACAAGCCCCGTTATGGTGTATCTGCCAAAAAGCATTAAATCAATAGTATCCTTTATGGGCAGTATGTACGCAGGAAGTCCGTATGTACCTATGGATTACAATGTTCCGATTGCTCGGTTTTGTGCTACTGCAAACAACCTTTGCCCAACAGCCGTTATAACCGATACGGACGGATTTAACAAGCTTAAATGCGAGGGCTTGGATGTACCGATACTTATTTATGATGAGCTTATAAAGGGCGAGGCGAACGATAGTCTGATAGACAGTATAATCAATACCTCAACCGACCTTGATGCGGCGTACATAATGTACACAAGCGGCTCAACCGGCACTCCCAAAGGCGTGACGATTTCGCATCGTGCCGTATTAGATTATACAAAATGGTTTACCGATACATTTGATATTTCAAAAGACAGTATAATAGGTATGCAAAGTGCGTTCCATTTCGATAATTCGGTATTTGATATTTTTGCGGCACTCTATACGGGCTGTACAACAGTTATAATACCCGAAGTGCTGTTTATGTATCCCGAAAAGCTGTTTGATTTTCTAAATGAGGAGAAAATTTCGGTTATTTTCTGGGTTCCGACAGTTATGATAAGCGTTGCAAATTCAGGCGTGCTATCGCAAAAAAAGCTTGACAGTCTAAAACTCATACTCTTCGCAGGCGAGGTTATGCCCATAAAACAGCTTAACATATGGATAGAGAATTATCCCGACTGCAAATTCGTTAATATGTACGGTCCGACAGAGGCAACCGATATTGTACTTTACTATGTTGTTGACCGCAAATTCTCGCCCGGGGAGTCGCTCCCTATCGGCATACCTTGTGCGAATATGAAAGCGATTATTCTCGACTCGGATAACCGAGAATGCAAAAAAGGCGAGCAGGGTGAGTTATGTATAGGCGGCAGCGGTATTTCAAGCGGATACTGGAACGCTCCGGAAATAACAAAAAAAGCGTTTATTCAAAATCCGTTAAATAACAAGTATTATGATAGAATTTACCGCACAGGCGACCTCGTTTATGAGGCGGAGGACGGAAACATTATCTTTATCGGTCGGGCGGACAGCCAGATAAAGTTAAGAGGAAACCGTATTGAGCTTGGCGATATAGAAGCCGCCGCAGCCACGATGGATAACATAAAAAGCTGTTGCTCAATATTTTCCCACGAAACAGAGGAAATATATCTTTTTCTTGAAACAGATGAAAATATTGTGCCGAGAAAGTTCAATATGGAATTAAAAAAGCATCTGCCTGCGTATATGATTCCGCAAAAAATCATTTCGATGAGTGCATTCCCGCACACACCGAGCGGGAAAATTGACAGACAGCGTTTAAAGAAAGAGTTTATGGAAAACTAATAAAGCTATAGCGAAAGGAAGTTTATTAAAATGACAGTAGCAGAAACAATCAGTAATTTCGTAGCAGAAAAATTTGAAATTGGCGATGACCCTGATTTCAATAATGATGTGCATCTTTTCAACGAAGGGTTTGTTGACAGCTTTGGTGCTGTTGAGATTATCCATTTCATTGAGGAAACATACGGGATAGAGATAACTCAAAAGGACATAACCCTGTTTCCGATGAATACCGTAAATGAAATTGCAGAAGTCGTTGAGAGTAAAATCTAACACTACAGAGAGGATAAATTTATATGTGGTACCTTGAAGCAGACACCCTTTTTCTTCTGCTTACGGCTTCGTTTGCAATGATTTTTATATCAGGCATAAGCCGTCTGCTTTTTAAAAAGGATTTTGCTCCGAAACTGCTTATATTGGCAAACGCCGCAGTTATCGGCATTATATCGTATCAACTGCTTTTATTCAGTCTGCTGTATATCATCATAACATTTATAATGATAAAGCAGCTTACCCACGCAAAAAAGGCACGAAAATTCCTGTTCGTGCTTTATTGCCTTGTATGCACAATCCCGTTTTTCTACGGCAGGCTTGCGGGATTTTTTCCGCAGCTGCCCCGACTTATTGTGTTTGTCGGGATTGCGTATCATATGCTAAAAGCGATTGATGCACTCTATTTCGTGTATTATGCTCAAATGGATATACCGTTTTTCACTTACGCAAACTACATACTGTTTTTCCCGACCTTTACGGCAGGTCCGATATTCAGATACCGTGACTGGCTAAAGGTCTATACAAATCCCAAAAAGCTTGTGTTTGAGGATTTTATAGGATATGTTAAGCGATTTATAAAGGGTATGTTTAAAAAGATGGTTGTGCTTTGGTTTGTTTCAACACTCTTTTCTCATATGCTTGAGTTGGAGCTTACCTGGTATTTAAGCCTTGCACTTATTGCGTTAAGCTACTTAACGGTGTACCTTGACCTATCAGGTTACAGCGATATTGCTATAGCTACAGGCTCGGCAATGGGTTTTACCGTTCCCGAAAACTTTAGAAAACCATTAAGCTCGGCATCATTTACTGTTTTTTGGAGAAACTGGCATATCACCCTTTCCGACTGGGTAAGAGAGCATATATTTGTTGTCTTAAACGGCAAACGCTTAAAACGGCTGCCGTCTGCGGCTGTAGGATTTTGCACAATGTTTGTTATGGAAATGTGGCATGGTTTTACTTTTCCATACATAATCGGCGGTATATATAACGGCTTATGCTTGGGATTGGAAAATCTGTTCGGCTTGACTCGTGCAGACAAGCGAAAAATGAACAAGGCTGTTTATGTTATAAGATGCGTGCTTGTTAACGCGGCGTTTGCAGTTAATACTCTGCTGTTTACCGTTAATACGGAGCAGTTTATGAGGATACTGCACAGCTTTATCGGGTAATGGAGGGATAGAATGAAAAAATCAGGAAAAATATTCTTCTCATTAGTCGTTTTGGCAGCACTAATTTTTCTAGACCGATATTTTGCACATACAAATTTTATATCACGAAGTAATATATTCGTTAAAAATGACTTCGAGATAACCCAGCAAGACCACCCCGAAAAGGTTTGGGATAAAGTCTTTTTTGGAAATTCCGTTGTTATTTCCGCCTTTATGGAGGAGGAAAGCAGCTCGGGCTACATCAATTTGGGGCTTGACTACGGCGTTGTTACGGATTTATGGGAAATGATAGACAAGGGATATATTAATATCGGCTCGGAGCTTGTTATCGGCTTGAATTATTTAACGCTATATGATGATTTTGATACTAACCCAACATATATTTGGCATAAAAAACCATATCAGCCCTATGCATATTTTGAGCGTGACAGATTTTATCCGCTTGTAACGGGGTGCTTTACACGGCTTATAAACGGCGAAAGCGTGCCGCCTATGACCTATATAAACCAAGAAAAAGCCGTATATCACGGCAGAGTGTCTGATGCGGCTCTAACCGAGAAATTCAGTGAGTTTGAGGATGAATATTTCAGCAAATCAATAGATTCATATGCTGAAAACTTTGAGGCTCTCGAAAATGTTATAAGCTACTGCAATGACCACAACATAAGGGTTCGTGCCGTTTTTATGCCCTGGAATCCTATGTTTGAAAAGCCGCAGCTCATAAATGATGTGCATAAAAAAGCCGATGAGATTTTTGCAAGCTACGGTGTTGAGGTGCTTAACCTTGAGGATGAATTTTCAAAGGAAATGTTTTATGACACAGGGCATCTGAACTATGATGTGGGAGCACCCGAATTTACTCGGCTTATAGATAATTGGTTAAAGAAAGGGGATTATTAAATGGCTTCTTATTTTGTTTGTTTAGGAAAATTTGCTGTGTTTAGAGGTCGTTCAACAAGAACAGAGTTCTGGGGATACACCATAGTAAATTCAATTATCATTATTGCCTTGGCATATTTTTATACGAATGCAGGTTCGGATAAAATCACCTTGGCAACAACACTCTTTATTGCCTATTCTATCATTTCAATCTGTCCGTCGCTTGCGGTAACATGCCGCCGTTGGCACGATTTAGGTAGAACCGGGCGTTGGCTTTGGCTTAATCTTGTACCCGTCGTCGGAACGGTTGTAACGCTGTGTTTTATGCTCGGTGACGGTGAGGAAACTGCCAACGAATATGGCAGAAACCCCCGTGAAAGACGGTACAGAAGGCGTAACAGAAATAGATATTAATACTAAAAGGGGGTGTTGCTTAACGCAACACCCCCTTCAAGAGCTTTTTAACATCCCGTATTATTTCACTTCGACTATCTTTATCTTATCCATACTGATATTTGCCGTTTCGGAAACTATTTCACAAAGCTTTGCCATATGCGTTTGGTCAAGCCCCTCAAATCTGACGGTTAGAACCGCCGCACCCTCGTTTATGTATGCACACACTTCAGGATAACCCTTTGCCTCGGCAATGCTTTCAATCGTATTTTCAAGCTCTATTGCCTCGGCACATTTAACAAGCTTTTCGCCTGCAAGTGACCTTGTTGCCTCATCTGCGGCATTATCCTGCGATGTCGCCTTTAGTGTCTCCATAGCCGCCGAACGGGCCGCCTCACGATTTTGTTTTGCGTCCTCAAAATATGCCGTTTTCTCTACTGCATCATCTTTTTTTGTATTCTCGTTATTTGACGATACCATTTCAGCCTCACCAAGCATTTTACCTGTTGTTACATAGCTTTCGTTATCACGAACTTTAACGGTATCCTGATACGACCAATTCAGATACCCTGCCAAGCCTATAAGAACCACAAGCGATGCGGCGATTACTTCTTTTTTCTTTACTATCATCATCTCATCTCCATCATAAATTTAATTTATTTCTTTGTGTCCCTATCATAAACACAGACACGGTTTGCTCCAACACCGGTAACAGCGGCAGCTGCTGCTTTAAGACTGCTGCGGATTTCAGGAATATCTGCACCGTCAGCAACGACTATAACGCCTCGCGGCTTCATTTCGGACTCCTTTTCACTATATCCAATCCCCCTGCCTATTCCACCCGAGGTATTATAATCTCTTTCATAAGAAATCATTACGGATACCTCACCCGCACCCCTAATCTCCGATAAAATTTCACTCAATCTCGCCTCCTCTCCGATATGTTCGCTTTTATCGGAATTATCTCGACTGTCACTATTCTCAAAAACTGCCGAAAGCATTAAAATTATAATCCCAATTATTAATATTAAAAGCATTATGCGATTATTACGATTTTTGAGCAGTTTTTTTAACTCCGACATAATTCACCTCATCCGCACCGTAAACCTCTCTTATTCTGCCTATGGCAACCGCATCGGGTTTATCGCCGCTTATTTCCATTTTTAAAACGCCTTTAACTGTCCCCGTTTCCGTTACGGCAACCTCCGATTTCACTTCACAATTCTTGTTAAACTCGGTTTTGAGCCTTTTTTTTGCATCATCATTTATCCTGGCTTCAAGCTCCCTTTTAACCTCATCATAATAAATATTGTTGTGTCTTTCCGACATTTTAATCTCCATACCCTGAAAGCCGTCAAAAAAATCCGCTCCGGTGATGCTTATTATCGGTCGGGCTATGCAAATCATAACGACAAGTCCCGTCACAATCCCAACATATTTCCCCCACCCCTCAGGCGTTAAAATTGATATTGCCGCAGAAAGCACCGTTGCCGCCGCTATTGAAATTATATATGTCCCCATTTTATCCTGTCACCCTTAATATAATGCAAATATTTATTAAAAACAACACAGCCGTAAGTACCACCATTCCGAAAATCGCCGTTACCGCTTCGCTCATATCCCATAACATTGCCGAAATCCTTGCGTCTGTTATCGGCTCGCATAATGCGGATATCAGTTTTAAGATAAACTGCATTATGCCGATTTTGATTATTGGCGATACACATATAACGCACATTATGATTATCCCCGATACGCCTACTGCATTTTTCATAACTGCCGCAGAGGTTGCAACCGTGTCTAATGTATCCGATAAAAAGCCGCCAACAACGGGTACAAGCGAGCCTACGGCGAACTTCAATGTCTTTGTTGTAACCGCATCAATGGCAGGGGCAGTAAAGCCGTATATTGTGTTGATACCCGTAAATACGGTTATCACAAGTGCCATAAGCCACCTTGTTATTGATTTTACTATCTTTACAAATCCCGAAATTCTGTTCTTATCCCCCGCATTTCCTGCCACCGAGAGTATTGCAGAAAATGTGATTAGCGGTACAAGACATTTTTCAATTATCTCCGTTGCAACGAAAACAGACGCCGAAAGCACAGGCTCAAATGCCGCAGCACTCGCTGTTTTCGCACAAGCAAACAAGGTCATAATAACTATTGGCGTAAGCTTGTTCATAAACGATGCCATATATGATATTACTTCGTTCCCATAGCTAAATGCTTTGAGAAAACAAGTTAGAGCAAGTCCGCTTATAACGGTGAAAAATGTAAAGAATGCCGCATTTGCAGTCGACCGCTGTCCGAGTGCAGAATTTAGTGTCCCTGTCATTGACGACAGCAAGCATATAACGAGCATAACACCCGCAACCGCTGAAAAGGCTTTTATTTCACCGCCTACGCTTTGGGCAATATTCCCCAAAACACTCATTGGGTTCAATGAGAATTTTCCATTTATTATGCTTTGTGCCGTTTCATTAAATATGTCATACCCTTCTATTTGGGGAATATCAAACGCTTGTACGCTAACCATCGGAGCTCCAAGACACAAAAGGGTTGCAATTACCGTAACTACCCTTTTCATATCTCGTTCACCAGCCTTATGCACAGCCGTAAAAACAACTCCAGAACGGGCATAGTAAGAGCAAGAATACTAATCTTTCCTGCCGTTTCAACCTTTGATGCGATAGCACCCTCACCGCCGTCACGCAGTATTTCCGCCGCAAACTGTGATATATATGCAATTCCGATTGACTTTATGCATATTGCAAAATACTTAATATCAATCCCCGATTCATTTGCTATTTGACCTATCTCATTCGCAACATCTCCCACACCCGATATGATTTGTCCAAAAATTATTATTGAAGTTATAAGTGCTGTCAACGCACCAAATTCAGGGCGTTCACGGCGGATAAATATTGAAAGCACGCCGCCTGTCAGCCCCAATCCCGCAATCCTCATTATCTCGTTCATAGATTAAAAATCCGCTTGATTGACTCAAACAACTCGCCTATTCTCTCGGTCAGAATAAACAGCACCACCACAAGCCCTGCAATAGTAATCAACAGGGCTTGTTCATCCCGCCCCGCACGAGATAAAAGCTGATTGATTACCGCCACAACTATTCCCACTCCTGCAATTTGAAATATTAAATCAACATTCATTTTCTACTCCGTTAAATTGATAATATTAAAAAGAACACACCCAACAGCACGCCGCACCCTCTGTATGCCTTTGACAGTCTGATATACTCCTCATCAGCCTTTTTTTCACATTCTGCAAGTGCAGACACAGTTCTCTCTATTGCTTTTCTCTGCCCGTTAATATCCGTCATTCCGAGTTCTCTCGAGAGAGTCATTAGCGCCGCCTTGTCCTCGGTCTTTAAACAAGCAT
>JAXJPK010000260.1:0-28785 GCA_036311705.1 Clostridia bacterium | reverse complement strand
TGCTTATATCTGCCGTGAATGCGAATGCGGCTCTTGAAGCTGACTTTAAAGACAAAGAAATAGACAGAAAAATAAAAGAGGCTTTGCTTGGAACATGGAAACCGGGTGACGAGGGACTTCCTCCATTCCTTGCCAATGATTTTTTGGTGAAGAATTCAGGCGAAGAGCTACACCTAAAGGATGGTATATCGAAAGACGGTACCACAATCGTGGGCGATGGCGTCATTCAGATGTCCGAGAAGACGTACAACGAAGGTGGCAGAGAATATCTTGTCAAGTGGCTTTCAAGACAGAAGGGACTTACGAAGGAAGATAAGGCTGACATAGTTGCACAGACGGACAAGGTTGCCGAGATTATGAGAGCTGTTGCTGAAGGCAATGAGCTTCCCGACTACTCAAGATGGGCAAACTTGGAAGTTGTCAAGGACGAGAAGGGCGAAAAAGTGCTGTCTGTCATCGTTAAGAACGGAGACTACACCATGAACATTGACTTCTCGCAGGTATGCAAGAAGCGAGTGGCTTTGAATGCTGTCCTGAATGCAATGGTACAGGCAGGTGACCTGAATGTTCATGTGCTTACGGAGACGGATGTGGCTGACCTTAATGCTATCATTAAGAAGCACGACTTTGAGATTGCCTGTGCGCTTTGCTTTGTTGACTCCAAAAGATACAGAGTGGGTGCTTGGGCAGAATCCTTCTGCGAAGGTACAGACACGGATGATGGCACACATAAGTACGGCTTCAACGAGATGGTGCGTTCTCTTGTTCCCAAGGGTAGCAAGATTAACGTTGACGAATTCAATTTCACCAAAAAGAGACATTAAAAATCAGCCTACAAAAAATCTGCTTTCCGAGGCTTCCGATTCCGAGCTTGACTTCTCCCTTATCGACAAGATTATGTCAGAGAACGATGTGAGAAGCGCACAGCACAGATATGCAAGAGCTATCAAGGAAAATCCTCAGATCAGAAAGATTCTTAATTCTGCTGAAATCATATCCTCAATAGGCTTGGATGCTATCCGTCTTGAAGCTCCTGCTCTTTACAACATTATCAACGGACATCAGGGAACGGCAAAGCCTAAATTCTCACACGATGCTGTAGCCTACGGCAATGATGTACTTAAGGCAAGAAGTTTCACCGCAAAGAGAGCAAAGATGGTAGGCGGTGTCAGATGTCAGAGCTTCTCCGACTTTCAAGCTAATATGATTATGGATTACGCACAGTTTATTTCCGAGCTTGCGGCAAAGAGACTCACTTCTCATTCCTATACCAAGGAGCCTTTGTTTGTGAAGCTGTTCGGTATGACGGGCATGAAGATTAATATGTCTCTTGTTCCAAAGGCTGTCGATATGACCGCAGAACAGCAGAAACAGTTTGCTATTCTCAAGGACAAAAATGCCGACAAGAATTCCGAGGAATACAAGTCCGCTTTGGAAGAGTACGAAAAGCTTGCGGAGAATGCAGGACTTGACGAGAACGGAAATTATATTTGGGAGGACGAAACATTCCCTTATGACATTGCTATGGAAATTGTTGATGATCCGAGATACTCTGCGAACTGTGGTACAATTGCTGTAGGTATATCCAAAGCTCATATTTTGAAGCTCCTTGCGGATGACAAAATCTCTATGGTTATCCCTTATCATAAGAGCGGTCTCAACAGAGATGTTGCGATGATGCGAGACATTGCTTTGTATCACGACTATACTTCGGTACAGAATACAAGATACGCAAACGATGAAGCAATGTACGGAGACGATGCAGGCAAGAAGCTTAATAAGGACAAGGGTGACAGAGACTTTGACTTCTACGGAGACCTTTACGGAGTGGGCAAGAAGGAAGGCACACGCGATCCGAAAAAGACAGCACAGAATTATCTTGATTGGTGTGACAAGCACAACTATACTCCGAGGTTTGATGAATTCAGAGACAATCCGAATTACTACAAGCTCCTTGTGGACTTCCGAGTATATGATACAGACGGAACATACAGAGAACAGCAAGCTGTAAAAGCTATATATCCCGAAGAAGCGGAATTCAAGGACCTTATACTTAATGGTGTCAAAGACAAGGATGGCAAGGTGTATGGCGGTCTTCTTCAATCACAGGAGAATTCCGACAGGTTGAAAGCGGAAACGAGTCAGATTGTTGATGAGTACAGAGGAGTGCTTGAGGAGAAGTATGGGCAGGATGTGCTTGGTGTACAGCTTTCGGAGAAAGAGATAATCGGAGAAAGTGGTACAAACTATGGAATGGGAGTTTATCTTGACGGTGATCGTTTGTCGGGATTGACAGATGAAGATGAACGTATTCGAATTGTCAAGGAATATGTTAAAGAGATTGGGGGCAGTATATTTACTGCTTACGATAGTAATGGAAATGCTATCGATATTCACATTGCCAAAGCTTCGCAAATGTTTAAAAACAAGAATGGAGCAAAAGTACCTGTAAACAGAGACTTGACAAATTATCTTCGTAAAGAGGTAAAACAAGAGTCTGTTATTCTAATTGATAAGCTGATTGCAAATGCAGAATACAGTAACTCCGAGAAAGCAAGATATCCGCATGATTGGCTTGATAATTACGGTCAAAACGATTGGGACTATTGGAAGGTATTTATTCAAGAAAAAAATAAAACCGTTTGGGAAGCAACATTAAATATTGCTACTTCCGCAAACGGTGAAAAAATCTTGTATGATATTTATCCAATAAAAATGGTGGAGCAGCCCATAACGTTGGACACATCTACCACCAAAAATAGTATATCCGATTCTTCCGAAAAAAGCAATGAAGAAATTGTAAACAATGATGGCGTACAGATGTCGGAGAAGGACACCGGTGCATCCGCATACGACATTATAGGCGAAAAGAAGGCTCTTGAGAAGAGATACAACAAGCTTGCGGCTGACTTTGCTAACTACAAGGAAAGAGTTAAGCTTGACAAGACTCTTACAAAGGGTAAGGTTATCGATCCGAAACAACTTGAGGCGGTTGCGAGGTATCTTGTTAAGTTTGCCGACAGCGATTATAAGGCTTCCGAGCTTGCGAAGATACTTAATGACCTTTATGTTGACATTCAGGACGGTGCTATGGATGACAGTATGACTTCGGATGAAATGTACGCCAAAGCATATGAGGTTGCAAAGGAGATACTGAGCAAGGCAAAGATAAAGATTGAGAGACCTGCTCTTTATGACAAGATACTCAAGGATATTCGTTCTGCAAGAATTGCACCGAATGATGGTCAGAAGGGTGATGCGAAGCACAGATTTGGCGAGCATTATGTGGGTAAATTCCGTGGTAGGGTGACTATTGCGAATGACGGTACGCCTCTTGACATCAAGTGGAGTGAGTGGGCAAGTAAATATCCGTCTGTGTTTGATAAGGACATTGGTGATGCACAGCGGCTTGTGGAGCTTTATGACATCTACGATGACCTTCGTAATGCAGGGGATGTTGTTCAGGAATATGAAAAGTCGGAATTGCTGCAATCTCTCGCTACGGAGATTATCAACAAGGCTTGGACGGTTACGAAGTTTGAGTCTACGGCTGATAAGCAGAACAAGAGGATTCAGGAGCTTAATGCGGAGCATAGGAAGGCTATGGAGGAGCTGAGAGAGTCGTATGAAGCGAAGGCTACAGCAACAAATAACGAGTTAGAACTTTATCAGAAATTATATGGCGATATGTGGAGTAAGAGACGTAAAGCCTATGCAAAAGCTAAAGAACTTGGCAGAAAGAAGCTTGCACGGTATAAGGAGAATGCGGAGAGGAAGAGTGTTATTCAGACTATTACCGCAAACAGCCTTAAACTTAACAAGATGCTTTTCGACAATAACAAAGACTCTCACGTCCCCGATACATTAAAGGGGGCTGTCAAGGAGCTTCTTGAGGCTATTGATGCTTCGTCAAAGAGATTGCTTAAGAAAGGTGTGCCGACACAGCGAGATATATCTCTTAATAAGGCTTTCAGCAAGCTTAATAATGTTGTTGCAGACGGAAGTCAGGAGCTTGGAGACATTCTTGAAGATATATACGGAAGCGGTTTGGATGAGTCTCTTAAGGAATTTGTCAAGGAGATAGACAACGGAACTGTATTTTTCTTAAACGAGATGTCTATTGAGGACCTTAAAAAGCTTGACAAGATTGTTAAAATCATAAGGACTACGGTCAACAAGGTTAATATGTATCATACTGTATTGTCGGGATTATCCGCAAGACAGCACGGAATTGACACCATAAAAGACCTTGACAAGCGCACAAAGGTTTACGCAGATGACAAGCATCATTTTGACAAGCTCAAAACAAAGATGTATTGGAACAATCTTAATCCGTACTATGCCTTTAAGAATCTCGGAGGCTCTGCACAGGAAATCTTCACGGCATTTCAGGATGCTCAGGACAAGCTTGCATTTCTTGCAAAGGAAGTTATCGACTTTGCCGATGGCTTATACACGGGCAAAGAATATAAGAGATGGAGCGAGACATATTTTGAATTTGCTATTCCACAGCCGAGTGGCAAGATAATTAAATTCTCAATGAATGTTCCGCAGATTATGTCTCTTTACTGTGTTATCAAGCAGGAGGATGCAAGAAAGCATATTCTTCACGGAGACGAAAATGGTGAAGGCGGCGGTATTACCATTGCGGAAACAAAGGACAAAAGAGCTGTCCGCAAGAATATCAGAGTCACCGAGTCTGATATTGAAAACATTCTTTCAAAACTTGATGATAAAAGAGTTGGAAAAGCTAAAGGTGGCACAGCAAGAAATGTTGCGGACAAACTTCAAGACTATATGGGTACAAGAGGTGCGGAGCTTGGCAACGAGATTACTATGGCAAGATGGGGTATCAAGAGTTTTGGCATTGAGAACTACTTCCCGATTAAGGTATCCGAGGGTGCCGTTCCGCAGAAGGGCGATGCTCCGGGTGATGTAAGTATGTCAATGCTTCAGCTTCTGAACGCATCATTTACGCATTCGAGAAACCATATGTCAAAGAAGAGTGTGGAAATCGGTGATGTTTTTGATGTATTCTCAAGTCATATGTCGAATATGATAAGGTATAATTCTTTTGCTTTGCCGATACTTGATATGTACAAGTGGGTTAACTACAAGGGTACAACTGATACAGGCGAGGAATACAGCCTTCAGACATCTGTCAAGGATGCATTTGGGGACTATGCTTGGGGATATTTACAGACATTCCTCAAGGATGTGAGCGGTGCATCAAAGAGTGACACAAGGGACAATCTTGCTATCAAATTCTTCAAGAATTCAAAAATTGCAAAAGTTGCAGGAAATATGAGGGTTGCTCTCTTGCAGTTTACATCCTTTATCAGAGCAGGTGCGGTGATGGATAATAAATATCTGCTTCACGCATTGCACCATATCCCGAAAATCAAACGTTCCGAAGAAAAGAGCGGTATTGTGCTTTGGAAGTCTCTCGGTTACTACGATACCGATATAACAAGAGGACTTACCGACAAGATTAAGCATGATACGAATGCGGTGGGATGGCTTGTGGATACGTCTCTTAAGGGTGCAGAGTTGGCGGATAAGGTGACTATGGGTGTGCTTTGGAATGCTTGCGAGCTTGAGATCAGAGATACACGCAAGGACCTTAAAGTAGGAAGCCCCGAATTCAATGAAGCTGTTGCTCTCCGATTGAGAGAGGTTATATACAAAACGCAGGTTGTTGACTCGATGCTTACACGAAGCCAAATGATGCGTAGCCCGAGTGGATGGGATAAGATGCTTACGACATTTGCATCCGAGTCTACATTGTCTCTTAACCTTATGACGGACATATTTGTGTCAACACAACTTGAGGCAAGGGAAACCAATCTTAAGGAAGCTATGCGTAAAAACGGCAAGTATGTTCGCAAGGCAATTACAGCATATGTAATGACTAACATCGTGACAACGGTGCTTCAGAGTCTCTTTGATGCATTCCGTGATTACGATGAGGATGACAAGGATGAAAAGTATTGGGCAAAGCTTATGCTTGAGAACTTTGCGGTTAACAGTAGTATGTTCGCCAAAATACCTTATATTAACTTGTTTGTGTCTACACTTCAAGGATTTACAGCATCGAGAGCTGATACCGATTGGATGAACAGCACCGTCAAAACAGGAAAAGAAATATACAAGCTGATGACGGGAAGCGGTGATCCCGAAAAGCTGTTAAAATATCTGCTCAAAGCAGGCTCCGATGTTACGGGAATTGCGGCATACAACGTATACCGAGATATTATGGCTTTCTATATGTTTCTTGCCGGTAACAGCTAAATTTTGCAAAGGGTTGGTGGGGTGGCAAATCTCCACCAATCCGATATATAATTTAACCGATAGGGGGTATAAAAATGGAAAAGATTACTTACAGAAAGACTCTTGACGTTCACAAGAATGGCATTCAGTTTACTTTGCAGGGATTTGAAACAGCTGATAAGCTGTCGAGAAGAATTGAAATCAACCTTACGGCAAGTGGTGATACATATGAGCTTCCGCTTGAGGGTGTGGTGGCTCTGATGTATATTACTACACCGAATTCCGAAGAGCCGAGCATTGAAGAATGTACCATCAAGGATAACACCGTTGTGTATGATGTGCTTCCTATAGTCGAGGAAGGTATAACAGAGATGCAGCTTAAGCTTATCGGAATGAATTATGACGGAGCGAGGGCTGTGCTTGTATCACCGAGATTTGCTGTTGAGGTGACAAAGAGCAATGCAGAAGACGAGAGTGCCGAACAGACTACGACATTTACGGCTCTTGAAAATGCGATGGCTAAAGCTAATGCCGTGTATAATTCGAGGCTGATTAAGATCGAGCTTGACGAGTTATGCATATTCAGGGCGCATTATGCCGACCGTGCGACATACGAAACGGATTCGATCCAAAAGTATATAATGCAAATTACAACAGATATGGATATGACGAGTCTTGTAAGAGACGGTCTCACGAATTTCGCTGCAAGTGAAGTTGCCGAAGAGCTTGACGAGAGATACCGAGATGCTTTTGCAACGGCTATATATTCCGATAATCTTGCTAAGGCGTATAATGTGCCTACGTTTGTGAAGTGGGATGTTAATACGGCTAATACGCCCTACAAGGCTAATCTTAGCGCAACATCGGACGGACTTGCTGTGTGCTTTGGTGACGTCTTAACGCAACATACTGCAGTAATATGGACACAATCAGGTGAGGCTTTAGTGCGTAAGACTATTGGTGGCGTTACGGAATGGACATCCTGCCTGACTAATAAGGGCGGTACTATTAATGGTGATATTAATCTTGTTTCCGAAAACCAAAAGCCTGCTATTACCTTTGAAGACAAAGGTGGTGTGCTGAAGGGAACGGTTGAACGAGATGAGCAAGGCGGTATGCATCTTGATGCTACGGATGGTCAAGCCAATATCACAAGCGGTATTAAGGTTTCTGCTTCGGAATCTGACGAAGATGCTTTGCGCTTGAGTCGTGAGCTTAATGGCGAGAAAAAAGAATATAAATTATACGGGGAGCATAACTTGCCTCATCCTGCGCAGATATATTCCGGAACATATGTGGGTACAGGCGAGGGAGCAGATGCTTATAATAAGACTATAACAGCTCCGTTTAAGCCTCAGATTGTTTATTTATCCGGGCATATAGCTGTGAGACCGAATACGTCAGCATATAGATCCATTCCGAATATTACTACCAAGGCAGACGTAGCATGGGGCGAGAATGATAATACGATTACTTTCAGCAGGGTGATCGGGACTTCGGGTTCGGGAGTAAAATTCAACACTAAAGGTACTGTTTACACTTATATTATTATTGGATAATAAGGAGGCATTATGAGTAAGCATCGTAAAAAAAGAAGTCAGATGTGCCGAGATGAGGTACAGCATTCTGCCGAATGGTCGGTGTCAAAGGAGCTTGCAACGGTTAACAAGTGGTTAGGCGGTTTGTGCTTGGCATCCAATATCTTATGGGCTGTTGTGGTGCTTATACTTATATATATTCGGTAAGCCGAAAAGGATGGTAATATGGTAATGCGATTTTACAAAGACGAATGGGAGACATTCGTGGAGCATTGCGGTTTTACTGACGATGAGCTTGAGATTATTCCTTATTTAAGACGAGGATGGGCTTGTGTTGATATAGCCGAGGAGCTTAATATCTCGGTGTCAACCTTGAAGCGCAGACGTTCGAGAATAGGCAAGAAGATTGTTCGGTATATTTCGGGCAAGTAAAACTATGGAGCGGATTTCTCCGCTCCTTTTTTGATACTTTGTTGAGCTGTAGTTGAGCCACATTTTTTCCTTTTATGGGGTATCATAAAGACAGATAAAGAGCTTGTGCGCAGGGCTGTTTATCAATCAATATTATTACACACAAGGAGGAAAAATATGGAATATACAAATGAATACTCAAGCAACGGCAAGGGTAATCTTGGTGTTACTCTCGGTGCAATAGGCACAGGACTTGGCATCCTCAATGGTGGCAATTGTGGCAACGGTATTCTTGGCGGACTTTTCGGCAACGGCAGATGTGGTTGCTCTGAAGACCATATGATTAACCGTTATGAAGCGGCACAGTCTGCAAGAATCGCAGAGCTTGAAACAGAGGTTAAGCTTCGTGACAGCAATATTTACACCGATGGCAAGATACTTGACCTTTACAAGTATGTAGATGGCAAGTTCGGATGCATTGAGAGAGAGCTTTGTGACCAGAGGGTATACAATGCTACCAACACAGCTACAATCTCCTGCGTTCAGGGACAGGTTGCACAGCTTGCGGCTCTTACAAAGATTATCATTCCTGCAGGCAACATTTGCCCTGCTCCGATGCCTCAGTACAACAGTTGGACAGCACCCACCACACCCACAACGGGAGCTTAACCTACCTCGGAGGGGCGGCGTAACAACCGCCTCTCTGCGTATATAACAAAACAGGAGGAATTTATGCAGTTCGAAAAAGTAATCAACGGCATCCTTAAGTATATGGACCATGAGATATATCCCGGTCTTAACGATTGGCAGGAAATACTTGCTCGGATGGCTGTGACAAGATTTACAGCTAACAGAGGCAAACTCAAGGACGAGCTTATAAAGAATCCTTTTGTGTCGATGCTCGATCTTGTTACAGAGTCAGGTGAGGTTGATGTCAATGGCATTATGGCTGATCTGAAGTCGCAGGTTGCCGCAAAGGGTAAAATCGAAATTCACATTCCGCTTTTTGGAACGTTTTCATTTTGCAATGCGGACATAGACAAGCTGCACAGGATGATTATGGAGGGCTGATATGTATATAATCAAAAAAATGGCTGACCATATTGAGGAAGAGCTTGAAGGCGCAAAGGATTATGCCGAAAAGTATATTGAGGCAAAAGCAAAAGGCAACATGGCAATGGCGAACAAATATAAAGAGATGGCTTCTGATGAGCTGAGGCATGCAGGGTACATTCACGAATTTGCTGTGAGTGAAGTCGAAGCTATATCAAAGGTATATACGCCTCCCGTTGAGATGATGGATAAGTGGGAGAGACTGCACAAAGAATTCGTTCATGAGACAGCTCTGATTAGACAGATGCTTAATATGTGATTTTCAGCTTCTGTGGTCAGAATGTAGTCAGATTCTTGCAAATGCTTGTATAAGTTGATTTGTTTAGAGTTCAAATCTCTCCTTCTGCGCCAACAAGAAATCCCCGTAAAATCGCTGAAGATGGCGGTTTTACGGGGTTTCTTTATGTTTATTCGTTTAAGTTTTTTAAAGTATTTTTAAGTTTTTTAAAGTATTTGCGTAGTCAAAATGTAGTCAGGAATTTGTCGATTTTGTCGGAGGAACTTAACTGATTGGCTTCTGACAACTCGGTGTATATGTTCATTGTTGTTTTAATATCTGCATGACCAAGGAAAGTTTGCGCTGCCTTTACATCAACACCTGCATCGTACAGAATTGTAGCATATGCATGCCTTAATTGGTGCGGAGTGATAGTGAGACCTGTTTCCTTCAGATAAGCGTTCCACATTCTTGTTACACCTGAATTACTTATTAACGTTCCGTTCTGATTTTTGAATACAAGCTCTGTGCTCTTGTGTTTTGTATCGTCAAAGATTTTTTCAAGGAGTATTTCAGGAATTGGTATTTCACGAATGCCTGCGTTAGTCTTTGGATGGTATTTTATCTGCGGTACGTTCCCAATCCATTCGACAGTTTTTGTAATCTGTACCACACGTCTATTCAGATCAAAGTCTCCGTATGTAAGTGCAAGAGCCTCTCCCCTACGACATCCTGTAAAAAGGAAGAAGTACGCAAGAAGTCCTGCGGTTGATATATGCCAACTATCTTTTACTATTGTAAGCTCTGCTTTTGACGGGGCTTTTCTTTTTACTGTTTTCAGTTTTTTGGGAACAGATAAATATTGACACGGGTTAGCTGATACCTCGTTATTATTAAAGGCGTACTTAAATATTAAGTTAAGCACGGTAAGTCTTGTTGATACGGTCTTTTTTGCGTATTGTTTTTGGGCAAGAAACTTCATGAAAGCCTCAGCATCAGAAGCCGATACATGTCTAATTCTCTTGTCACCGAAGAATTCCACAACTTCTCGGTACGCAGGACGGTAATTTTTCAATGAGTTGTTTTCAAGTGTCGGGAAGTGTTCGTTCTTCCATTTTTCGGCTATGATATTAAATGAGTTACCGTTTTCTTTGGTTTCGGAATACGCAAGGAGCTGTAGTTTTATGTCTTTTTCTGCGGCTCTTTCGGTTGGTGCCGAGGAATAAAACCATATGCGCTTGCCGTTGATTGTTATTGTTTTTGCCCATCTGCCATCGGGACGTTTTTTCATTTTGTGGCTCCTTTCGTATAAGGCTCTAAAAGCCTCTGTGATGCGTTTTTGATTGAGGGTATACTCTTGGTTGGGTACTTGGGTGAAAGTTTTGTGTACAAGGGGTGTGTTAACAGATTCAATCATTATCCTCGACAACTCCAAAATGCTGCTTTTTTTCTATCTATAATACTCATTGTGTAACCTGAATCTAATCTTAAATCGAATTTTTTGAATTTCTCGTTCTTTTTCAAAAAAACCTGGGTTATCAATAGTAATTTGTAGCAGGTAATCCCGAAATCGGTTAAGTGTTCGTTAAAATGTGAGTTATCCGTATATTCCCTTGAAGAGTATATTTTGTCTTTGAATTCGGGATGATTCCGGTCGTAATAATCAATAGCAACAAATGACGAAAGAAAACATCCCAACGAAAACATAAAATATTCCAAAGAGGTTAGTTTGAGGAAACGTCTTTCTTTTTTTAATAAATCAGAAAAATAATCTTCCAATTTATCGTCTTGAAATACTTTTAAAATCTCATCTATATCTTTTTTGACTTGTTCGCTTGATGAGTCAATACGGTAAGATTCAGAGATTTTCAACTTGTCTTCTTGTTGCTTGATATAATATAACAAATCTTCATTACGAAAATCTACTGTCGGGTTATAAAACCTGCCGAATTTTTCTTTTTGAGTAATCCATCCGATCTTTCTGTAATAATCATTCCTATATATACTTTCACGAACAATTTTATAAACGTGACGCCCCACAATAAACAATATCCATAAAGTCAAGGATATTATTCCTTCAATCATTTCAGTAAATCCTTTCTTTTGTAAAAAAACAGAACACTTGTGTTATTCTGTCCGTATTATCGGACATATAGTGTGATAGAATAATTACAGAACAAGTGTTTATTGCTTGCCGATGTAGTGCTTGATGATTGTTATAATCTCATCGTTAAGAGTGTCAATCTTGTCTCGCAGGGTTTCGACTTTAGCCCTGAGGATGCCGTTCTCGGCTACAAGGGTGTCTCGCTCTGCTTTTAGGGTGGCAATCTCTGCTTGGAGGGAGACAAGGCTCTTATCCCCAAGGTAGAATATCTCCCACAGCTCTATCTCGAGAGGCTTACATAAATCCTCTAATGTATTAACCTTCGGTGAGTCTTTGTCGGGATTGTCGGGATGGATAATGCGAGAGATGGTATCAATTGATACACCGCTTTCCTCCGACCATCTTTTGTGAGTCATTTTCTTTTCTCGACGGATTTCGTCAAGTTTTTCACGATACATATGGTGTAATCCTTTCTAATCCGCAAATTTATTATTATGCTCCGCAAATTTATTATTTTTCTGCCGTGAATTTGCGGTGCGAAATACGGAATTTGCTTATTGAATTTTTGAAAAAACAAAGTTATAATTTAATCACTTAAAGATAAGGAGATTACAAAATGAAGAAAATTATTATTGAAAAAATTATTGAATTACTTACAAGCTGCGATGATATTGCGTTACTTGACCTTATCCTCAAGTTACTTCAAAAAAGTGTCTAACATTACCTTGATGCCGCACAGCTTTTCGGAATCCAAATTGTGTAACTGGGTGACTATTGATGAGAATTCCTCGTCAGTTCGCAAACGGATGATAATGTCTGCGAGGATGTCGTTATGCTGCTCTATTTCTTCCCATCCCATAAGGTATGCAGGGGTGGTTTGTAATGCTATTGCGATAGGCTCAAGGATATCAATGGGCAAGTTTTCGATTTCTCCGTTTTCGTATCGAAAAATTGTTGCTCTATTTTTACCGAGTAAATTTCCAAGCTTTTCGGCAGACATTCCGAGATGTTTTCGTCTTTGCTTAATTCGCTCTCCTATTGTCATGTTGTCACCTCCTTTTGTTGTTTCCTATTATAATATACTTGTCGCATTTTTGCAATAACAAGATATTAACAAAGTGTAAATTGTCGCACAATACGCGAAATTAGTATTGACTTTTCGGAAATTATGAGTATAATAAAAACAGTCGCACGGTATGCGACATCAAAAAAAGAAAGGGGCATCAAGGATGAACATACAAAAGCTAAAGGGCAAGATTGTCGAACACGGACTTAATGTCGGTAGCCTTGCGGAGATGATAGGAATAGACCGTTCTTCGCTATATCGTAAGCTGAACAAAGGCGAGAATATCACCTGCGGAGAAGCAATACGAATAATGAAAGCTCTCGACATTTCCAACGAAGAAGCTATTCTTATTTTTTTACGTTGATAGTCGCACGGTATGCGACTCTCAAAAAGGAGGAAACGCAAATGGCAAAGGACTACATTACAGACATGCAGGTTGAGGCAGAGATTGAGAGACTCCTTGAGTCTCCCTATGTAAAGCTTGCAAAGAAGGAAGAGGCAATCAGATACCGCAGAAGACAGTATATGTATGCTCTTCGCAGCTACGAAAAGAAGGGCAAGGCTCTTGCGGAGCAGGGTGTTACTATGGAGTCACTTCTTGACCTTGACGGATGCGAGGAGGAATGAAAATGCCGAGAGAAAAAGAAGGCTATCGGGATAACCTTGAGAGAATATCCGAGATATGTCCCGACAAGGAGATGCTCAAGAAGGGTGATGTGATTCGCATCACGGGTAAGAGCTACTATGTTATCAACAAGCTCTTCTCGTTTAAGAACGGATACATCAGCAAGAGTGAGCTTGCGAGGCAGATGAGCTTATGAAGAAGGTTTACTACAGAAACGGCAGGCGGTATGCGGTGTGCATCGGATGCGGTGAGGAATGGAACATTGCCAAGGGGCAGAGGGTGCATCGGGATGGTTATATCTGTCCGCATTGCCGGGGAAAATTTAAGAAGGAGATTAAAGAGGATGAAGGCTAATTATTTAGACCACAAGAGAGCGCAGAGGGAATTAAATGCTCTTGTAGACAAGACACATCAGAAGACTTGTGAGAAATGTCTCGAGAGACTCAACAGAGATTTTATTGAAACAAGTGCTTATAACGTTAAATTTCATTTAGTTCATTTGCTTTGTGTCTTGCATGACGAATTCGGTTTTGGCAAAGTAAGACTTAACAGATTATTACAGGCTTATAACGATGCCGACAAAGCTTTCAAGGCTGATTTGGATGATGGTATTGCTTGGACAAAAGCAAAAAGAAGACTTGAAGAAATCGGACTTGAGTTTGATGACGAAGAATCTGCCATATGCGACAAGAAGGAACGGCTCTTTGAAAAGGGCATTACATATTACGACAAGAAGAAAAGGAGAAGATGAAGATGGCATATTTTATCCTTGCTGTAATGGCGATTATGGGTATAGGCGGTAGTGCCGCATTGTTTTTCAGCTTTATATATGCGCTGTACGTTAAGTATTATATCGGTGACAGACGTAAGCTCAGCGAAATCTTTTGGAGTCTTTGAGGAGGTGGAGAAATGAACGAGATCGATGAAATGATCCTTGAGGATCGCAGAGCGGACAGAACGAGAATCGAGGCTGAATATGACGAATACTGTAACCGACAGGATGACGATAACAGACATATATTTATCGGGACTTGTGTGTACTGCGATGCAGAGATTTACGAAGACGATGAAGACTATGTCCTCAACGAAGAGGAAGAGACGGGCATTTGCAAGGATTGTCTGAAGAGCAAATGCATTTGGAAATAGGAGTGATTTGATTGATTACGAAGATTAAAACGAAGTCACACGAGGAGTGGCTTGAAGAACGCAAGAAGAGCCTTGGCGGTAGTGACATAGGTGCTGTGCTTGGTATGAATGAATACTCTTCTCCCTACAAGGTGTGGGCAGATAAGACCGGCAAGCTTCCTCCCTTTGAAGGGAACGAGTGGACGAGGCTCGGCAATGACCTTGAGGATTATGTTGCCAAGAGATTTACCGAGGTATCAGGACTTAAGGTTGTTAACGATACAGCTACTTGGAGAAACAGTAAATATCCGCATCTCCATGCAAACTTTGACAGAAGGGTTGTCGGAATGAAGGCAGGTGTCGAGTGCAAACTGACATCTGAACTGAATGCCAAAAAATACAAAGATGGAGAATTCCCCGACAGATTCTATTCTCAATGCGTTGCGTACTTATGCGTTTCGGAATATGAACGATGGTTTCTTGCGGTCCTTATTTACGGAAAGGGCATCAAGATATATCAGATGACACGAATACCGAATGACACCAAGCCCGAATGGTGCGAGGCTTCGGTTTATGTAGACGATGCCGAAATAGAGGCTCTTGCTAAAGCTACAGAGGCGTTTTGGAACGATTATGTGCTTACGGATACTCCACCTATCCCCGATGGCTCAAAGGCTACCACGGAAGCAATTTCCACTATATACGCAGAATCTGACGGAAGTGCCGTGAGTCTTATGGGCTGTGAGCAGGATCTTAAACAGTATATGACTCTCTCTTCCCTGCTTGATGACGTGAAGAAGCAGAGGGACGAGGTGGCGAACAGAATCAAGGTATATATGGGTGAAGCAAGTAAGGGAGAAACAAGAAACTTTAAGGTAACGTATTCCTCCTACACCAAGAACACATTTGACATCAAGGCTTTCGCCAAGGAACATGCGAGTCTTAACCTTTCACCATATTATCTATCATCTGTAGTAAGACCTTTCAAGGTTAACGAAATCAAATAATTATAAAGGAGATAAAGACAATGACAAAGATTCAGAATGCTGTTGCAAAGACAGAAAACAAGGCGGTAAACGCACAGGGTAAGCAGACAGTTAATCAGCTTATGAACGCAATGCTTGACGGAGAAGCAATGAGAGGAAGATTCAACGACTTGCTCGGCAAGAGGGCACCGCAGTTTATATCCTCTCTTGTATCCCTTGTAAATGCGGATACAAATCTTCAGCAGGCTTTTTATGAAGCTCCGATGACAGTTATTCAATCTGCTCTCAAGGCGGCAACATTTGACCTTCCCATAGATCAGAATCTCGGATATGCATATATTGTTCCTTTCAAGAACAAAAAGCCGAATAGTGACGGAACGTGGTCAAAGGTGATGGAAGCATCCTTTATCCTCGGATGGAAGGGTATGCATCAGTTGGCTCTGAGAACAGGCTCTTACAAGACTATCAATGTTGTTGATATCCGAGAGGGCGAGCTTCTTAGCTACAACAAGCTCACAGAAGACATTGACATCAGATTCGTTGAAGACGAGGACGAGAGAGAAAAGCTCAAGGTAATAGGTTATGTAGGATATTACCGACTCGTCAACGGAGCTGAAAAGACCATCTATATGACCGTTAAGCAGATTGAAAACCACGAAAAGAAGAATCGCAAGGGCGAATACATGGGCAAGGGTTGGAGAGATGACTTTGATGCGATGGCAAGAAAGACAGTATACCGCAAGCTCATCGGCAAGTGGGGTGTTATGAGCATCGACTATCAGAGCCGTGAAGACGGTATGTCTCTTGCCGAACAGATGGCAGAGGAGAACAAGCTTGAGTATGGGGATGCCTCCTCTTTCGTAGAGGCTGATTTTGACGAGGTTGATGCTGAAACAGGTGAGGTTACGGAGGTATAAGTATGGGAAAGCCTATGACACAATGCGAATGCGTTCTCAGACATCTTGAGGAGTGCGGAAGCATAACTTCCCTTGAAGCGATTATGGAATACGGCATTTTGAGACTTGCCTCAAGAATTACTGATCTGAAACGCAGGGGACACAGAATCAGCAGCAAGACGGTATCCCACACCAACAGATTCGGACAGAAGGTACACTATTCCGTATATGAGCTTATCAAGGAGACTTGAGATGAGCGAGGTTAAGACATTATATATCTCGGTTGAGATTAAGACGAGTCTGCCTATTGAAGCGGTAAAGGAGCATCTCGCCCTTTACTGCGAGAAGATGGGTGACGTTAAGATGACGAGTATATCTACAAGCAAGGAGGCTAAAATATGGCATTCAACAAAGTAATTCTCGTTGGCAATCTCACGGAAGATCCACAGCTTAAGGCTACTCCTACAGGGGTAGCTGTGGTTTCCTTCCGTATTGCCGTTGGGAGAAGATTCAAGACAGAAGGACAGCCTGAAGCGGATTATTTTACCATCGTAGCTTGGCGCAACACGGCTGAATTTATCGGCAGGCATTTCGGCAAGGGTGATAGCATCCTTGTGTGCGGACAGCTTCAGCAGAGGGCTTATAAGGACAAGGAAGGCAACAGCAGAAGTGTAGTCGAGGTTGTTGCCGATGAGGTTTCCTTTGCAGGGTATAAGAAGCCTTCAGGTGGTGGCTCTGCTGTTCCCGTTGCTCCGCAGGTGCAGGAGGTTGAAGGGGATTTCGTTGAAGTCAGTACCGGGGATGATTTGCCGTTTTAATAAGGTTTAAAGGCATTATGGGAGGTGATGCGATGCCGAGGGTATATGATGGCATCTGTGCTGTATGTCCTTTTTATTTACAGTCTAATAAAAAAAGCATAACGTGCGAGGGCATAACAGAGCATTGTTCTATGGCTCTGCAGTTTGACTCAGAAGAGGCGAGAAATCAGCATCGCAGAATCTTCTGTGATAGTCAGACTAATTACAAAAAATGCGAAGTATACAAGGTGTTGGAGGAGAAGTATGCAGAATAAATATTACAACAAAAAGTGTACCGTGAACGGCATCATCTTTGATTCACGGAAGGAAGCAAGGAGATACCAAGAGCTTCTTCTCCTTCAGAGGGCAGGTGCCATCAAGAGTCTTCAGAGGCAGGTTAAGTACGTTCTTATTCCTGCGCAGTATGAGTCTTTTGAGCGGTACGGCAAGAACGGGCAGGAGCTTACACCGGGCAAGAAGCTCATAGAACGTGAGTGCGCTTATGTAGCGGACTTTATCTATGAAGAGGACGGAAAGACCGTTATAGAGGATACAAAGGGCATGAAGACTAAGGACTATATCATTAAGCGGAAGCTGATGCTCTATACACACGGCATCAGGATAAGGGAGGTGTAGATGTGGCAGGCAAGAGGATGTTTACCGACAAGATAGTCGAAAGTGATGCTTTTACGGATATGCCCTTATCCGCTCAGGCTTTGTATTTTCACTTCAATATGGGAGCTGATGACGATGGTATTGTAAACAATCCGAAGAGGCTGTGTCGGTCTGTAGGAGCTTCTGAAGACGATTTGAGGCTTCTTATACTTAAACAGTTCCTTATATCCTTTGATAGTGGTATAGTGGCTATCAAGCATTGGAGAATGCACAACAATCTGCGCAAGGACAGGTATACACCGACATCATATCAGGATGAATTTTCTATGCTTGAAATCAAAGACAACGGTGCTTACACATTGACGGAAGGCGTGGTTGCCAATTGGTTGCCAAATGGTTGCCAAATGGTTGCCGTAGTAAAGAGTAGTAAAGTAAAGAATAGTAAAGTAGAGTTTAGTGTAGTAGAGGTAAGTGGCGAAGACAGCAACGACAACGAGGAAGATGTGGAAAACTCTGTGGAAAACTCAAGGCTTGAAGCTATGGGTGGTAGCCTCGGAAAAGGAGTGATACTTCTTACCGAGGATCAGAGAGAAGCTCTTCTTGATAAGCTCGGCTTTGATGCATTCAATCACTACATAGACAAGCTCTCGACCTTTATTATCGAGAAGGGTGCAAGGGTATCCAATCACTACAACACCATACTTAAGTGGGCAAGGGAGGATTCAATGGTATGAGTGACATAGGACCTTGCTACGGATGCCCGGATAGGCATCTGCATTGCCACAAGAGCTGTGAGGCATACATAGCCTATACCTCTGCTCTGAGAGCGAAGAAAGACCTTATAAGAGGCATTAAGGGAAAAAACTATATTTATACAGAGTACGTCAAAGAGCGGTATGTTAAGCACAGGATTGCTGCTACGGTGCAACGGGAGAGGAAGCAGAGTCATAAATAGGAGGTAATATGAAAAATGACGGAGGATGCGGAATGATTAAGAGACTTATAGTATTCCTGATAAGGCGCAGGCTTCGACTCAAGAAGTATCAGCGATTCCGCTTCAAGAATCAAAAGACGGATAATGTGTATTACTTTACCGAATATATGCTGATTAAGATTCCCGAAGATAAGCGACCTGTTAGCAGAGCAGAGAAAAGCCTTGTTTCTCTTAATTGGCTTTTTTCGGATGAATGCGAGGTGGAGGTGATACGTGATGGCTCGGAATAAATACGCAGGGTACTGTTATGTGTGCGGCGACTATGTTCCTGTAGGTGGTGGGTATGCCGAAAGGCGATACGCTAAATTTTTCGAAAAAAAGTGGCAGTTAAGATGCATAAAATGTGTGGGCAAAGGGACTCCGGAACATTTAAAAGGAGGTAGTAAGTAAATAATGAGTATGACAGACGAGCAGATTGTTAAGGCGTGGGGAAAGTGTATTGATGTTACGAGTGGGTGTTGTGGTGATGATACAACTTGCCCTTATTGTACGGACGAAGAAGAAGGTTGTGCAAAATGTTTTGAAAAACTACGGATTGATGTACTTGCCCTTATCAAACGGCAACAAGCGGAGATCGAGAGTTTGGAAGCCGACTACGAAAACGTATACAAGCAAGCATCAGCAGACATATTAGCAAGCATCGCTGATGGTGGGACGAGTTGCGAGTGGTGCATTGATAAGCATCGAGCCGAAGCCGTGAGGGAGTTTGCGGAGAAGCTGAAGAAATGGAAATATCAATCATCCGATTGGTCACACGGAGAACATCCTTTTGTGGTTGAAGAAACTGATATTGACGAGCTTGTAATAGAAATGACGGAGAAGGAAGGCGGTAAGGGATGAGATGCCGTAAGCAAGATTGTTTTTCTTGTCCGTATCCCGATTGCATCAATGATTATGTTCCACCTGAACGGAAAGCAAATCCCGAAATTGTACGCAAGGCTGTGCAAAGGAAATCTGCAATGCGTAAAGAGCGAGCAAGCAGTGGTTTATGCACCGAGTGCGGAAAGTACCCACCGAGAGAAGGCTATAAGATGTGTCATTATTGTCAGGCAAAGTTTCGAAAATATAAAAATGACGAAGACCACCAAAAAGGCATAAAGCCGAGAACTTTGCTTGACGGGATTTTGCTTTGTAAAAAGTGCGGGAAATATCCACCCGAATCG
The DNA here is from genome assembly GCA_036311705.1 of Clostridia bacterium. Lineage (GTDB taxonomy): Bacteria > Bacillota > Clostridia > UBA1381 > UBA1381 > Ornithomonoglobus. Next base: position 8,865 of record JAXJPK010000260.1, on the reverse strand, counting down.
AATTACAAGCTGTGTGAAAGGTGTTTGAAGAATTGCTTGAAACATTTATCTTTGACACCTACACATAATGGCAAAAAGATACAAAGTGGTTTTACGATTGGTCACGAAAGGTTTTGGCATGATTAAGAGTAAGGAAAGAGTAAAAGACTTCGGGGAAGTTTATACAGCGGAAAGAGAGGTCAAGGCAATGTGCGATTTAATTCCTTCCGAAATATGGGAAAATATCGACAGCACATTTCTTGAGCCATCTTGCGGAAATGGGAATTTTATTGTTGAGATTTTAGCAAGAAAACTTTCCAGATGCCGAAATGAAGCTGAAGTAATTCGGGCATATAACAGCATTTGGGGAATTGACATTCTTCCCGATAATTGCGAGGAAACGAAGAAACGGATGCTTGATATGTGTCCCGATTATGCGGACAAAAGGAAAATGCCGTTGAATATAATTTGCGGTGATTCTTTGGGGATTATGGAAAAATGGAAAGGCGGTGAATGAATTCATATTCAAGGCTGTGTCAGATGCTATCGGAGAGGATGCACAGACGAAGATTACAAGTAAGGTAAGAGAACTGTTAGAAGATGGAAGCTGTATCAGATATGAATTATGGCGAAAAAGAGATTCGTTTGAGAAATACGAATCCCCGGCAATACCTATGCTTTACAAGGCTATCGAGGACAATGAAGATTTGATAAGAGCAAAGGTGATGCAGAGCATAGACGAATACGAATTCAATGGGGTACAAGATGCGATGTATGAAGCATTGAATCAGATTGTATACGATAAGGTGTTTGGGAAGGAAGGCGGTAAGGGATGAGTGAAAATAAACATTCAGCAAGTGACCTTGTGCAAATGCAAGCGCTTCCGTTGGATGCGAAAATTCGTATGACGAAAAACAGAATCCAACAATGGTATGAAGCATTTGAAGGTGAAGTATTTGTTTCTTTCAGTGGTGGAAAAGATTCAACTGTACTTCTACATATAGCAAGAAGCATATACCCCGACATTCCTGCAGTATTCGTTGATACGGGGCTTGAATATCCCGAAATAAGGGAATTTGTCAAAACGATTGATAATGTCACCATTGTAAGACCTGAAATGAATTTCAGACAAGTTATTCTCAAATATGGGTATCCGGTGGCATCGAAAGAGGTTGCAAAAAAAGTACAGTATGCAAAAAGGGGTTCAAATTGGGCAAAGAAATTTGTTGATGGAACAGCCGCTGACAGTGAGGGCAGACCTTCAAGATACAGAGTTTCAGAAAAATGGTTGAAACTGATGGATGCACCTTTTGAAGTTTCTGCTTACTGTTGTGATGTTATGAAAAAAAGAACAATACAGAGATATGAAAAAGAAACCGGAAGAAAACCGATGTTTGGCACATTGGCCGCTGAAAGCAAAATCCGTGAACAAGCTTGGAAAAGAACCGGGTGCAATGCATTTGAATCCAAAAAACCAAAATCAACACCAATGGCATTTTGGACAGAACAAGATGTTCTTCATTACATCAGGAAGTTCAACATCCCCTATGCTTCAATATATGGTGATATTGTTCCGACAGAAGAAACAATCAGACTTCCGATTTTTGATGAAGAACTTGATGTTTTGAAAACAACGGGATGTAACAGAACGGGGTGTATGTTCTGTATGTTTGGCTGTCATTTAGAGAAAGAGCCGAACAGATTTCAGAGGATGAAAGAAACACATCCGAAACAGTATGAATATATGCTGAAGCCGATAAGTGAAGGCGGTCTTGGCATGAAAGAAGTGCTTGATTATATCGGGGTGAAGTATTGATGAAAGAAGGTGCTGACAATGCGTGAGAACGAAAGAGAAAGGTTGTATTATTTATTTCAAGAGAGTAAATGCCCGATGCATTTTTTAGATAATAAAGAAATACTTGATACAGTAGATTACCTTCTTGAGAACGGGGTAGTTGTACCGCCTTGCAAGGTTGGGGATGCGGTGTATGCAATAACTTTGAATACTAAAACAAGCATCGTTGCCATACATCGAGGATATATTGGCTCAATTGATATTCGTTCTGCGGGCAACTATATGTTTATATGCCACGAAGGATTAGATGATGAGCCTTTTTTTGAAAACATTTGCTGTAAATTTGAAAATTTCGGCAAAACAGTATTCTTCACGAAAGAGGATGCTGAAAGGGCGTTGAAAGGCGGTGCAACCGAATGAAGCAATATTGCCGATACTGTGCAAACTTGGTTTGGGGCGATAGCGGTTATTGCGAAGTCAAGCGAAAGTGCTTAAAGTATGATGCCTGTAAAAGAGTTAATAAATGCAAATACTTTGAGTTAAATCCGATAGATGCTTTTGGCGAGAATCCGAATGAGTATAAACCGAGGGCAACATTCCCGAGGAAGAAGCAGATTTGTTTTGATTTGAAAGGCGGTGAGTGAATGGCAGACAACAGAAAACAAGTAAAAGAGCAGATGAAATTCTGCAAGGAATTGATGAACAGGCTTGATAAATCTATCGCAGATAATGTCAACGAAGATTCGTCTTGGTGGGGTATTCGGAATCATTCGCAGATGCAGAACGACATCGTTAGGTTGCGTAGAGAACTTAACACTTTGAATAAATTATTATATCCGTGGGGTGAGTGAATGGCAAGGTATATTGAGAGTTGGAAACCAATTGACGGATATGAAGGCTTATACGATGTTTCTGATAATGGGCAAATTAGAAATTCAAGAGGTGTTATATTAAGTTTGACCACAAAGAAAGATAACCATACAAATTACAAAGAAGTGTCTTTGTGGAAAAATGGTGAACACAAGCGGTTTCTTGTACATAGACTTGTTGCAAAAGCTTTTATTTCAAATCCGGACAATTTGCCGATTATCAACCATAAAGACTGCGACGGAACAAATAACAATGTTGAAAATTTAGAATGGTGTAATCACAGTTATAATAACAGATATAACAGATTTCCCGAAAAAACTATATCACCGAAAACCGACAAAAGACTTTCAGAGAAAGTAAAAGCAAAAATATCCGAATCGGTAAAGGAATTTCGCAGAAAAAATACAAAGTTAAAATTTGAATATAAAGGCACAATGTTATCTATTCCCGAATTAGCCGAAAAAATGAATATCAGGCAAGGAACATTAAGGGCGAGATACAAAAGAACGGGAAGTGTATTCCTTGGCAGTGCTCGAATGGATGGTGATGCGGATGATGTGTAAAGATTGCTTGCATCGTGATGGATGTTGCAATTTCGTTCCGATCGAAGGAACAATCGAAGAAAGAGCAGAATATCTTTATGATTGCCTGAAGAAACCTTGTAAGGATTTCAAAAACAAGGCTGACTTTGTTGAGGTGGTCAGGTGCAAAGATTGCGAGCATTACGAAGCGGACATAATCTGCGAAGGTGTTGGCTATTGCAACGAGCATCAAAAAGGTATGCGTGACAACAATTTTTGCAGTTACGGAGAAAGGAGAAAAGATGCAGACTAAGCACATATTCCCTGCTCTGCTGATTCTGCTTCAGCTTTTTGCAGGTGTTTTCTATATCCCTTCCGGGGATTGGCGCATGGTGGTTTATTGGCTTGCGGCGGCGGTGCTTAATGTTGCTGTTACTTTTTAAAATTTGAAAGGAGAAAAGAAAATGTTTTTTGTCAGGAAAAAGAAGTATGACGAGCTTGAAAAAAAAGCAAGGGAGCTTGAGAAGACTATAGACATCCTTGTAAAGCAAAATACGGAGCTTAAAGCTGAACTTACAGGAGAGATACACAATACTACTCCTTTGTGCAAGGGATGCGTTAACTGCATCGATATGGGCTTAGGTTATTTCTACTGCAAGCTTAATCGTACTTGCAATGATTACATAGATTGCATAGAGGAATAAAAAATGCGGAGCAGGGTGACTTGCTCCGCTTGTGTTTTGTGTGGGGTGGCGAGAGCAAATTCTTTTATTGTAAAATAAAGCAAAAAAGGGAGGGGCATCTGCTTGGAGTGGAATTGGAGTGCGCTTAAAAGTGAATATATTTCAACCGACATCAGCTATAAGAAGCTGTGTGCAAAGCACGATGTGCCTTTCCACAAGCTCCGAAAGGTTGCAGAGCGAGAGAAGTGGGCTGACCTTAAAGCACAGGCAAGGCATAAGGAAAGCATGAAAATCGTCGAAAAGGTAGCCAAGCAGGGTGCGGATCATACTCTCAAACTGTATTCGGTAGCTGACAAGCTTCTTCAGAAGATTGAGGACACACTTGATGGGATGGAGGTACTTGACTCACAGAGTATTAAGCATTTTACGTCTGCTCTGAAGGACATTAAGGACATTAAGGGTGTTAAGTCTGATATTGACCTTAAAGAGCAGGAGGCAAGAATCGAGAAGCTGCGTAAGGATGCGACTACGGAAGAGGTTGACAAGGTTATTACCGTAACATTTGATAAGGCGGTGGATGAGTATGCTAATTAAGCTTCCGACACCGACACCGAAGCAGGAGCTTTTTATGCGTGATACACACAGGCATGTAGCCTTTGGTGGCGCAAGAGGTGGCGGTAAGTCTTGGGTGGTAAGACTTAAGGCAAAGGTGCTTGGGCTAAAGCACAAAGGCATCAGAATGTGTATTGTGCGAAGGACCTATCCCGAGCTTATTGAAAACCACATAAAGCCCTTGAAGGCTTTGCTCAATGTAGGTGGCAAGGATGCAGTCGCCAAGTACAATGACAGCCGAAAAGAAATGCGTTTTATAAACGGGAGCGAAATATTGTTCCGCTACTGCAATTGCGAAAATGATCTGAACAACTTTCAAGGGGTTGAATTTGACGTAGTGTTTATCGATGAAGCTACACAGCTTAAACAGGAATGGATTGAGAAGATAAACGCCTGTGTCCGTGGTGTCAACGATTTCCCGAAGAGGACTTATTATACCTGTAATCCCGGTGGAGTGTCACACGGATATATTAAGAGGCTGTTTATCGACAGGAAGTTTGAATCGGGCGAGAATCCCGATGACTATTCATTTATACAGAGCCTTTTGACGGACAACAAAGCTCTTATGGAAAGAGATCCCAATTATTTAAAACAGCTTGAAGCTCTCCCTCCGAAACTCCGTGAGGCTTGGCTGAATGGTAGGTGGGATATCTTCGAGGGGGCGTTCTTTGAGGAGTTCCGAGTGTCTCCCGATCCGCAGGCTTGTTATGATGCAGGGATAACTGTTGAGGAAGCTGCCGAACAGCATCTGTGGACACACGTTATTGAGCCGTTCAATGTTCCGAAGGAGTGGAAGGTATATCGGTCTTATGACTTTGGCTTCGGAAAGCCTTTCGCTTGCAATTGGTATGCTGTGGACTATGACGGGACCGCATATATGATAGCGGAGCTTTACGGATGTACGGGGACACCGAATGAGGGTGTCAAGTGGTCTCCCGAACAGCAATTCCGTGAGATCGCAAGGATAGAACGGGAGCATCCGCTTCTCAAGGGCAAGCGAATACACGGTGTTGCCGATCCGAGTATATGGGATGGCTCAAGGGGTATTGCCATAATCGAAGAGGCAGAGAAGCAGCATTTGTGGTTTGACAAGGGTATCAATGACCGCATTCCCGGTTGGATGCAGATTCATGAGAGGCTTAAGTTTGATGAGTACGGCAAAGCTATGCTGTATGTCTTTTCTTCTTGCAAGGATACTGTGAGAGTTATTCCTTTGATGATGTATGACGAGCATAAGCCTGAAGACCTTGACACCGACCTTGAAGACCATATCCTCGACAGCATCAGATATTTTTGCATGATGAGACCTATTGCTCCGAGGCTTGTCAAGGAGGAGAAGAAACCTATGCACGATCCGCTTAATCAGTTTGAAGCTAAAGGTAAATATAACAAAATCATATGGAGGTAAGCAATGGACAAGAATCAGATGCCCGAAGAGTGGGCAAGACAGGAACAGCAGATGCAACAGCAAGCACCTATGCAGGGTGTAGCTCCGCAGGATAAGCAGGCAGAGCTTCAGCAGAGGGCGTTGAAGGAAATGCAGATGCTTGAGCGCACACGGCAGAAAAAGGAGATGCTTGCACAGCAGAAGCCCAAGATTGATGACAAGGCTGTCCGCAAGGCTTCGGAGATACTCCGCAAGTACAAGGAAGGCAAGGCTCGACTTGAGCAGAAGATAATCGCAAATGAACAGTTTTGGAAGCTTCGCCAATGGAATTACATGAATGACGGAAACGATGATTTTAAACCCGCTACGGCTTGGTTATGGTCCTGTATTCAGAGCAGATATTCCGATGCGATGGACTCTTATCCGACTTGTAACTTTCAGCCCCGTCAGCAGGATGACAAGGCAGAGGCACAGAAGCTGTCTGCTATTGTTCCCGTAATCCTTGAGCAGAACAGATACGAGGAAGTGTATTCGGACTTTGTGTGGTATGTTCTGAAGAACGGTGGCGGTGTGCAGGGCATCTTTTGGGATGGAAGCAAGCACAACGGACTTGGTGATATCTCTGTCAAGAAGATTGATATCATTAACCTTTTTTGGGAGCCGGGTATTACGGATATTCAGGAGTCACGCAATGTATTCAATACGGAGCTTGTTGCCAATGACATTCTTGAGCAGAGGTATCCGCAATGCGTAGGAAAGCTCGGTAGCAAAGGCGTTACTCTTGCGACTTATTTGTATGATGACAACGTTGACACAAGTGACAAGAGTGTCGTTGTCGATTGGTACTACCATACATACGTTAAGGGCAAGAAGACTCTTCAGTACGTTAAGTATGTAAATGATGTGGTGTTGTATGCAACAGAGAACGAGCTTGTCGGCAAAGAAAAGGTTACTGTCGATCCCGAAACGGGAATTCCGCTTACAATTCCGCTTGAAGCTCCTCTTGCTGAACGTGGACTGTATGACCATGCGATGTATCCCTTTGTATCAATGGCTCTGTATCCCGTTGAGGGAAGCATCTGCGGATATGGTCTTACCGATATCGGCAGAGATACGCAGATTCAGATTGACCAATTAAACAAGGCTATTGTTGACAATGCTCTTGAGGGTGCTTCTCCGAGGTATTTTGTTCGTGATGACGGAACAATCAACATCAAGGAATTCAATGACAAGACGAAGAAGTTTGTCAAGGTTGAGGGCAATATCGGTGAGGAAAACATAAGACCTATTGACTACAAGGCTCTCAACGGCATTTACATGAGCTTTCTTCAGCAGAAGATTGACGAGCTGAAGTATGTGACAAGTAATCAGGACGTCAACAACGGCGCTGCACCGAGTGGTGTTACTTCCGCTTCGGGTATTGCGGCTCTTCAGGAGACTTCGGGGAAGAATGCGAGAAGCTCCAATAAGACATTCCACAGAGCTTTCCGTGAGGTATGCTATCAGATTCTTGAGCTTATAAGACAGTTCTATGATGTGCCGAGAACATTTAGAATCAATCCCGATGGTATGCAGGAACAGTTTGTAAGCTATGACAACAGCGGTCTTAAGGGACAGCCTCAGATGACCATGGGAATGGATATGGGCTTGAGGATTCCCGAATTTGACATTGAGGTTACTTCGGAAAAGGCAAATCCCTACAAGAAGATGGAAATCAATGACCTTGCGCTTAACTTCTATAACCTTGGCTTCTTTAACCCTCAGATGACAGATCAGGCTCTTGCTTGTCTTAATATGATGGATTTCAATAAAAAGGACGAGGTAATGCAGAAGATTTCCGAGAACGGCACAATGCAGGAGATGCTACTTCTTTATCAGCAGATGGCTCTTCAGTTTGCAAATCAGATAGATCCTGCGCTCGGTGAGCAGGTAGCACAGCAGATACTTGGTCAGGGTGGTATGGCTATGCCGCAGGCTTTAGGTGATCCGAATGCGGTTGAGTCGGTAAGTCCCGAAAAGGAAGAGCATCCTTTTGTTGAAAGGGCGAGGAATAATGCGAGAGAGTCTACACAGGCTGAATAAATAAATTATATTTTTTAAAATTTTAGGAGGTACAAAAAATGTTTGAAGAAATGGTAAAAATCGGTGTAAATGAAATCGTTGAAAAGGGCAATAAAAGAAAAGAAGAACTTGAAAATTCAGAAATTTTGTCGGTCAACGAAGAAAAAGGCAGAGCAGCTATTCGCACAAAGAACGGCACAGTTATAGTTAAATATCCTTTTGTCGTAGATATTCCCGAGGAAGAGCTTTATGGATATGCTGTTAAATGTCACGGAGAATTTAACGAGGAAAACATCAAAGCGGCAAAAGAAGCCGTTCTTGAAGAGCTTTTCAAGATAATCAGAGACGTTGCCGAAGCTGTCCCCGAAAAATTCTTTGTTATCAAGGATGCAGAAACAATAGCAGACGAGATAAATTCATCACCTTTTATTGATGCGGCTGAAAAGAGCAAGATAAATGACGTTGATTATTTTACTGTCGGCTGCAAGCTTGTATTGCCTAATGCATACAAGGGAGAGTAATCTATGATTAAGGTTACATTTACTCCAAACGAGTATGACCTTGCGATAGAGGGACACGCAGGATGCGGTGAGAAGGGGCAGGACATTGTCTGTTCGGCTGCATCTATGCTCTTCTATACTCTTATTTATAGCTACAACGAGTCAAGAAAAATGCTTGAATGGCGCACATATATGGATAAAGACGGAAAAGGGCATTGTGCTTGCATTCCGAAAAAGGGATATGAGGATGATATTGCCCGTACATATTGGACTATTATGCAGGGATTCAAACTCCTTGCAGAGAATTATCCCGACAATGTAAAGATTTTCTTGAAATAATTATTATTTTTAGCCCATAATGCACCGGGTGGGGTGGCGAGAGCTTTAAATAATATTTATAATAAAACCAACAAGGCTCGCATCCTTTTAAAAAACTGCAGAACGAAAGGAGTATTTC
>JAXJPK010000259.1:0-6538 GCA_036311705.1 Clostridia bacterium | reverse complement strand
AGACAGATACAAAGCATCTGTTACATTTGCAATACCAAAGCCCTGCGGACCTGTGAAATTATAGCGAGCACCGCCCTCTTCCATAGATTTCGCACGGTCAATGCAATCATCCACAAGACATGATACAAACGGAAGCGGGCATCTTTCTTTGTGAGCAATATCAATAGAATTGTTTGCATTTACCATTAAAGCAATTTGATAATCGGATTGCTGCTTGTAGGCATGAACAAAATCATCAAATGTTGCAAAAGATGATACATCTCCCGTGTTCAAACCGACTTGAACACCTTTATCATATCCGTTGGAAAATACAAGCTCAAGCGGACGAAGCATATTAAAGAAAGCCGCGTCATGCCAACCATGAGTTTTTCCTTGTGCTTGAGGTTCAACACAACCTATTATTGAATAGTTCCTTGCATCCTCAAGTGCAACGCCCCTTGAAAGCAACGAAGGAATAATTATTTCGTCGTTATAATACGCAGGCAAGCCGATTCCTGTCCTTGTAAGCTCTGCACACTTTATCATAAACTCGTTCGGCGTACCATTCCATATACGCACCGAGAAAGACGGAGCCGGAAGCAGCGTGTGCATTGATGCCTGAATACATTGGAATGACAAATCATTTACAGCATCTTCTCCATCAACAGTCTGTCCGCCTGCACAAAGATTTTGGAACAAGCTATAGCCTGCAAAGCCTTCTGCTGATGCAGCATCCCGACATTTATTCAAATCGTTAAACTTTATCCATATACAATCGAGAAGTTCCTGGGCAAATTCACGATTTAGTGTCCCATCATAAATACCCTTTTTATATAACGGATACATATATTGGTCAAATCTTCCCGGTGAAATTGAGTGTCCGCTTGATTCAAGCTGGATAACCTGCTGAATAAACCAAAACGACTGACATGCCTCATAAAAGTCCTCAGCAGGATACTGCGGCACTCTCGCACAGTTCTTTGCAATACAGAGAAGTTCTTGTTTACGCTCTGCATCTGTACATCTGTTTGCCATATTCATAGCAAGCTCACTGTAGCGATGTGCGTACTCTATTACCGCTTGACACGAAATAATACATGCCTCATAAAACTCATGCTTTACTGAATATTCGGGATCCGAAAGCTCAAGGCTTGCAAGTTTATCGTTCACTCTTGATATTATACTCTCCAAGCCAAGATTAATTACTTCATCATACTTCACAGTAAAATGACCGACACCATTATAAAAATAGTTGCCCGGCGTAAACATATTATGCTCAATAGCTAAAATTGCCTCCGGTGCCATATATGCGGTCGCAAGCTCACTTGTGGTTTTTCCTTTCCAGTAAGGGAATACACGCCTTAACTCTGCCTTTGTTTCCTCTGATATGTAAAACGGGTCTGCCTCTCGCTCGGAAACTGTATCAAGCTCACCCTCAAGCCACTCATACGAGAATTCCGGATAAACCTGACATCCTCTGGGTGCTTTTGTTGAGGAGCCGACAATAAGCTCATTATCTCTTATTGTAATCGGAATATTTTTCATTATATGTGAAAAAGCGAGGGCTCTGCGCATAATGATAGGCTTGTCCTCGGTTTGTTTATAGCTCTCCGTAATTAAAACAGCTCTGTCAGCCTCAATCTCAGGCATTTTTGCAAACAGGTCATCCAACAATGCACCTATTCTTGCTGTTCTTTTTATATCCGAAGTATTGTATTTTTTCATTTTTATACTCCCCTTTAACCCCTTATAAGTTTATTGTTTCCATAGCAAATTATTTATTGTTTTTTTTCCAAATATTACAAATTTATTATACCATATATTGTATTTTTGTCAACCTCTTTTTTTCCTTTTTAATATTCCGTTTTCGGTTGTAACCACTCCTCTCTTTACAGAGAATTGTTTTTCAAACTCCTCAAAAGAATTCAGATTATAGTCCTTGGCTATTCTTAAGAAAGCTGCAGCACAAGCATATGCATCATCATACGCACGGTGATGATTAAAGTCAATCCCCAAAGCATACGCAAGATTGTTCAGTTTATGACTGTCCAAATCGGGATATGCTTTCTGTGAAAGAATAACCGTACACATATATTCAAAGTTAGGTAGTGGAATATTGTAGTGTTGCAAAGTCGAACATAGAACATTAACATCAAAGGATGCGTTATGTGCAACAACCATATTATTCTCAATATATGGCTTGAGCTCGTGCCAATACTCTGCAAATGTCGGTTTATCACACACCATTTCCGGTGTTATACCGTGAATTTTTATATTATATTCATTAAAATCTAACGGGTCCGGTCTTATTAAAATCTCCCTACGCTCGGTTATTGTGTTATTTACTACTTTGCACCACCCCAAGGAACAAGCGCTTGTCCGCTCCTTGGTTGCAGTTTCAAAATCTATCGCAACAAAATCCATTTTTGTCTATTGCTCTCTTTCGTCATTTAATTTACTTTTTCTTAAAATACTCTATTTCACTTGCCGTCAGGTATCTCCATCTACCCTCAGGCAGATTGCCGAGTTCTACAATTCCGACACTTTCTCGTTTTAACGCTTTTACTATATGTCCCACAGCTTCAAACATCTTTCGTATCTGTCTGTTTCGTCCCTCATGAATAGTGATTTCAACAAGCGTCATACCCATATCAATTTCAAGTATTTCACATTCACACGGTTTTGTCTTTTTGCCGTCTATAACAACGCCTCGGCGAATTCTGTTCAATTCAGGAATTGTCAAAACGCCTTTCAAAACAGCGTAATACCGTTTATTTGACTCAAATCTCGGATGAATTACCTTATTTGCCCAATCTCCGTCATTGGTCATCAGCAATAAACCTTCGGTCTCGTAGTCAAGTCTGCCAACAGGAAAAACACGCATATGTATTTCTTTTTCAATTAAATCCATAACGGTTGGTCTGTCAAACTGGTCCTTAACGGTGGTAACATATCCTGCAGGCTTATTTAAAGCTATATATACCTTCTTTTCGGTAACTTTTAACAGCTCATCGTCAAGCTCGACTTTATCACAGCCGATTTCTACCTTTACGCCTTGCTCTGTTATCCGTTTGCCGTTTACTTTAATTCTGCCCTCTTCTATAAGCTGTTCGGCACCCCTCCGAGATGCTCTGCCGCTCATTGCTATATATTTTTGTAATCGTACTATTTCTCCCATATCATTTCTCCTGTCACAGTATATTCCTCAGTAGTGTAGAAAGTGTAAAAACAAAACAGTTTTTAACCCTTGTGTCTTTGTTTAACGAAAAGTCGTCATCGGAAACGACATCTACTTTTCCAATGGTCACATCGTTCGCTTTAATCTCAAGATAGCCAACTTTTTCTCCTTTATTAATAGCAAAATTAATTTTTTTCGGGATATGTGTTATAACTTCAATATTATGTTTTGAATCGGAATTAACATATATTCCGTATTCCTCTTTTGCAACAAATTTACATTCATTCCTGTCCGCAATGACGTGCTTTATACAGTCACCCTGCTTCACAACAGTTTTATATGTTTGCGAGTTATATGCCATACTATGTAATTGTTTATGTGTGTTCCAATCATCTGAATCATTCAGCGTTACGGCAATATACTCCGCACCATCTCTTTTTGTAGCACTGACAAGACACCTTCCCGCAGCTTTCGTGAAACCTGTTTTAACACCGATACACCCGTCAAGCTCTTTTAATAATCGGTTATGATTATAATACTCAATATTTTCTATCGTTCCATCGGTAAGCGTCATTTGTGCTGTATGCGACTTTGAAGAAACTATTGCAACAAAATCAGGGTTTTTCATTGCATATTGTGTTATTTTGGCTAAATCATATGCAGTTGTATAATGCCCTTCTTCCTCCAGTCCGTTCGGATTTTTGAAATGAGAATTACGAACGCCAATTTTCTTTGCTGTATCATTCATCAAATCAGCGAAATGCTTTGTATCTCCGCTTATATGACACGCAACTGCGATTGCAGCATCATTTCCCGAATTGAGCATTAAACCATACAGCAAATCACGCATTGATATTTTCGCATCGGCCTTGATATACGCTGACGAACCCTCTGCTAACGGAGCTTCTTTGCAAACCGTTACGGTATCGTCAAGTTTGCTGTTTTCGAGTGCAGTAATCAGTGTCATAATTTTGGTGGTGCTTGCCATTGATTTCTTTTCTTTGAAATTCTTTTCATAGACGACTTCACCTGTAATGCTATTTAAAAGACAAATACTCTCTGCCGTTTCAAATGAAGCTTTTACACCCAACTGCGGTATTAAAACAATCAGAAGGATTATTATTTGAAAAATTCGTTTCATCTTATATAATCCCACCCCAAATCGCATATTATAACTATTCTATATTATACACTATAATCTTAATTTATGCAAGTCTTAATTGACACCTGCTTTTCAATATGTTATAATTAATATGCAGTTTTGTGGTATTAAAGAGGTTAAGATATGGATTACAATGAGGCAAAATCATATATTGCAGGATTAAATTCAAGGGGTATATCTCCCGGTCTTGAAAACGAAACAGAACTATTGAAATCACTCGGTAATCCCGAACAAAAGCTAAACATAGTACATATTGCAGGCACAAACGGAAAAGGCTCTTTCGGAGCATATTTAGATTCTATAATCCGTACTGACGGAGCAAGCTGTGCCCGCTTTGTCTCACCATGTGTCGGAGAATACCTGAATACATATATTATTAATGGGCTCCCCGTATCACAGAACGATTTTATCGAGGCATTATCTAAAGTGAAATCAGTAATAGAAGCTCTTGAAAAACGGGATATATATATAACCTCCTTTGAGGCAGAAACAGCCGTCGCTTTTTTGATTTTTCTTAAATACAATCCCGACTATGTCCTTTTGGAATGCGGTATGGGCGGCAGGCTTGACTCTACCAATGTTATTCCCTCGCCCGCTCTCTCGGTTATAACAAAAATATCACTTGACCATACAGCTTTTTTAGGTGATACAATTTCAAAAATCGCCTCAGAGAAAGCAGGTATCATTAAGAATAATTCAAAAGTTGTAACAACTATTCAAACTTATGAAGCACATAAAGTAATCAAAGAAAAATGCTCTATGCAAAATTCTGATCTATTTATTGCAGATGAGCCGACGGATATTTTGTATTCGGATTTATATACATCATTCAAGGTGGGAGATGTTACATACAAAACATATATGCTTGGGGCATATCAACCTCAAAATGCAGCTCTTGCCATAAAAGCGGCAGAAATCCTAAATATTGACAGTGTATCTATTAAACGCGGAATTGAACAGGCAGCATGGCCATACAGGTTTGAGCGTATAGGCAAATTCATTTTAGACGGTGCTCACAACGGCGATGCGGCAAAAATGCTTGCTTATTCCTTACAACAATATTTAAAAGATGAAAATACAGCATTTATCTGTGCTTGCTTTAAAGACAAGGATTATGAAAAAATTGCAGAATATACAGCACATTTTGCAAAAAAAGTGTACTGCATCAAAGCACCTACAAATCGTGGGCTTGACCCTAAAATTCTATGTGATGCCTTTAAAAGCGAAGGCGCTGACGCCTGTGTTTCACAATCATTGGAGAATGCGATTAATGATGCATCATCATATAACAATGTCGTCATTTTTGGCACTTTATCAATACTTTACGATGCAAAACAGATTATATTAAGGAGAAAAAATGATGAAACGATGCAATAATATATATAATCATCCCCTGTTCCGTGAGAGATTGGCATTAATAGAGAAAGCAGAAACGGACAGAATCTTCTGTTTGCATGACCTAAGCCATGCCCTTGATGTCGCTCGAATTGGTTATATAATGATACTTGAAAACAGGTTTAACATAGATAAAGAGCTTTTTTATGCTGCTGCTTTGCTTCACGATGCAGGCAGATACTGCGGTATTCCGCATAATATTTCGGGTGCGGAGCTTGCAAAAATTGTTATGCCTGAATGCGGTTTTTCCGATGATGAAACTAATCTTGTATATAACGCAATTTTAGGGCATCGCAATAATACAAACGCTGATGTGTTCTCCAATATACTATATGATGCCGACAAAAAATCAAGAAACTGCTATTGCTGCAAGGCAAGTCGAGAGTGTTATTGGGACACAAAAAAACGAAATAATGAAATATTAATATGAGGTAAGTATTATGAAAATTGGCAACAAATTATTCGAGGATAACAGAACACATATAATGGGCATACTAAATGTCACACCCGACTCATTTTCTGACGGAGGTAAATTTTCCGAAATATCCGCCGCATTAAAACACGCCGAAGAAATGATAAAAGACGGTGCGGTTATAATAGATATTGGCGGCGAATCCACAAGACCCGGTTATACAAAAATATCGGATGAGGAGGAAATTGACCGTGTTGCTCCTATTATAGAAGCTGTCAAGTTAAATTTTGATATACCCGTATCTATTGATACCTATAAGAGCAAGGTTGCGGAGGCTGCTATAAAATCAGGTGCTGATATGGTAAACGATATATGGGGTTTAAAATATGATGCAGATATGGCAAACGTAGTT
>JAXJPK010000258.1:0-7228 GCA_036311705.1 Clostridia bacterium | reverse complement strand
GCGCAATGATGGCGGCAGAAATTGAAAAAACACGCCGCCGTGTTAATGCTCTTGAGCATGTTATGATTCCTGATTATATGGAAAAGATACGGTATATTACAATGAAGCTTGACGAAAACGAGAGAAGTACCCAGATAAGACTTCTCAAGGTCAAGGATATGATGCTTGAGAAGAATTATAATGAAAAACACTCTAAATAATCAAATGGGGGCCGTTGCTTAACGCAACAGCCCCTTCCTTTTTTAAATTAGCCAATTCCGTCATCAACATATTCGCTTTCAGTTTCAGTAACGATTGATTCGTTCGTATCCGATTCCTCAATGATTTTATTGCTTTCAGTTTCGTCTGTTACATCAGGGTTAACATCAATTTCTTCTGCTGATTCATCAGCTTCTACAGGGAATACATCTATATACCCGCCATATATAACATTTAAAACAACATTGCCCCAACGGTCAACCGCATTGTATTTATAAAACTTTGCCTGCGGTGAAAAGTATGGGGTGGGATTTGAAACAACTTCGGAGAAATCATCCGTTATATATCCCGTTGCAATATCCTGCGAGAAGTCCTCAATCTTGCCGATTAATTCTTTATCATACTTAAACGAATTAGAGGTATCGCAGTCGATTGTAACGGTTCTTGTGGAATCATCCCATCCGACATATGCACCAAATGCTTCAGAAACTACTCTAAGCGGGATATATGAAAACTCACCAATGATTGTAGGCTGTAAATCAGCAATATTTATTCTTGTGAATTTGCTTGAATCGGTGTTTTCACCAACCCACTTCGTGAGAGTCCATACATTTGAGCCGGAATCATTAAAAGTACGCATAAACTGAACAATGGTGTCGTTCTTTGTACAAGTGATTGATTGTGCGTTTAAAATATCGCTTTTCTTAAATTGGTCCCAATAAACATTTATACCCATACTGTCAAACATTGAACGCAAGGGGACATAGGTGCTGTCATTAATAATTATCGGATGAACATCATCAGAGAAATTTACTTTTTGAGAATTAAGAACAACCGATACACCGGGATTCATTGTTATGTTAGGAGTAGTTGTAGTTGTGTTGGAGCCACTCGGCAATTCATATGGCTTCAAATCAAACTGGGGTTTCATTGTTCCGTCAAAAAGATGTTGCCCCTGGTCTGAATCACAAGATATTTTCACACACCAGGCATCTAAAGTGAGCTTCATTGTTCCATTTGACACAAATCTGCCGTCGGCATATTTGACAGTGAAACGAACCAAACCCTTGTTGTCGCTCATTGTGCCGGGCGAAAATGTATATATAAGTTGCTGATTATCGTTTTTAATGAATTTAAAATCAACGGAAATAGAATTTTCATCACAACTTAAAATATTAAGCATTCCGTAGTTTGACTCTGTTGCACCGGCAGAAAGATATGTACCTACAAATGCCTGGTTTACAAATGTATCGGCATAGGTGCATGGTATTGCGGCTATTAGCATCGCTAATGCACAGAATAATGCAAAAACTTTTTTATTCATATACAACTCTCCTTTAAAAAATGTCTAAAAAGCAGAGTACAGCTTTTGCCATACCCTGCATTGTAATTATAACCAATAGTTATGCTTTGTCGATTGAACCGAATAGTTCCATCTTTTCCTTAACAATGGTCTTTATAGCCTCGAAGCCTGGTGCAAGAAGTTTTCTGGGGTCAAAGCCCTTGCCTTGAAGGTCTTTACCGTCCTCAATATACTTTCTTGTAGCTTCCTGGAAGTATAGCTGACACTCTGTATTAACATTAATCTTTGCAACTCCAAGTGAGATTGCTTTCTTAATCATATCTGACGGGATACCTGTACCGCCGTGAAGAACAAGCGGAAGGTCGCCTGTAAGTTCCTTAATCTTTGCAAGTGCGTCAAAGTCAAGGCCCTTCCAGTTTTCAGGATACTTACCGTGAATGTTACCGATACCTGCTGCAAGGAAATCAACACCTAAATCAGCTATCATCTTACATTCGTTGGGGTCTGCGATTTCGCCTGCACCTACAACGCCGTCCTCTTCGCCGCCGATTGAACCAACTTCAGCCTCGATTGAAAGACCAAGATTATGAGCAGCGTGAACAAGCTCAGTTGTTTTTTCTATATTTTCGTTGATGGGGAAGTGTGAACCGTCAAACATAATTGATGAGAAACCTGCTTTTATACACTTATAGCAGCCCTCGTATGAACCATGATCAAGATGAAGTGCAACGGGAACTGTGATGTTTAGTGACTCAATCATAGCCTCAACCATTGCCGCAACTGTCTTGAAACCGGTCATATACTTACCAGCACCCTCTGATACACCTAAAATAACAGGTGAGTTATTCTCCTGTGCTGTCAAAAGGATAGCCTTTGTCCACTCTAAATTGTTGATGTTGAACTGACCTACAGCGTAGTGCCCCTCAACAGCCTTGTTTAGCATTTCTGTTGCTGAAACTAACATTTAATAATTCCTCCTTGAATTTTGTTATATATAAATCATAAGCTTTGTATAAAGCTTCAAAGATTTCAAAGTTTTATGTACCGATATGCAGGCTTCTTGCATAGTAGAAGAGATACTGCTGGGCAATACCTCCGTTTTCGCCAAAATTTCTTTTTGCAAAATCGGAAATGGTTGGTATGGTTTGTTCTGTATTTTTAAAATAACAGTATTCCATTATTCGCTTTATCCAAACATCTACAGGAAATGAATCAAATCTTCCGAGAGCAAAGAGAAGTATGCAGTCGGACACTTTGTTTCCAATGCCCGAAAGTGACATTAGCTCCTTTTTGGCATCAGCAGTTGATAAAGTGAACAGTTTGTCCAAGTCAAATTCACCTGAATCCACAAGCTGTGCACATTTTAAAATGTATTTTTCGCGAAAGCCTGCTCTTATTGAGGATAACGCTTCTTTATCCAGTGCAGCTATGGTGTGTGCTGACGGAAAAGAATAATATGTATTGCCCTCATATTCGTGCGGGACACCGAATTCCTTGCATAATCTTTCTATAATGCCTTTAATTCTCGGTATATTATTACTTGCTGAAATAATGAACGATATTATCGTTTCCCACAAGTCCTGTTTAAGAATTCTGATACCGCTGCCGTATTCAATAGCTGAACGAATGACATCATCATCAGCTTTAAGCAAAGACTGTTTTATTTTGGAATAATCACGGTCAAGGTCAAAAAAATGGTACCATACATTCTCAAAGTCCTCTGCCGTTGTATTATGCAGGACAACAGTATCTTCGTTTTGTGAAATACGAATCGTTTTTTCAAATGCTGTGCCGATATAATCGCCGTTTTCAAGTCGATTAAACCGAAAACATTGACCGCAGTCAAATATATCGCATAGCTTAAAACTATCAGTATTTTTCAGCACAATATCGTTATTAACAATCTCAATAATCATAATGTAGATATTATATCACAAATTATAAATATTATCAATATAAAAGTCGAAATATTTTTAATTTGTTCAAAATGTGAATAAGATTGTAGAATAAATAAAGCTTTGTAGTGAAATTTGATAATATAGCATTAATTGTTAAAAAGAACAACCGCAAGAAAGGTGAAAAGTTTTTCTTGCGGTTGTTCATATATTTAATATTCCTCAGGATTTTGCGGCTTATTATCCTTATGCAATTCATAGTGTAGATGAGGTTTTTTATCATTTTCGCCGATGCTTTCACCGACCGTTCCTATCACAGCCCCTTGCTCGACGGTATCACCGACAGAAACACTTACTTCACCTAATTGGGCATAGATGCTTTTAAACCCGTTGTCATGTTCTATCGTTACAGTTTTACCGAAAATCCCTTCCTTAATATCGGTAACGGAGCCTTTTGCTGTACAATTAACGCTGCAACCGATAGGTGCTTCAATATCTATACCGTTGTGAGTTCGCCAATCTCCATACACCTCGTTATACATAAGAGTATCACCCGAAAAGCCGTAGGATACACTCATCTCTGCAAGCGGGTCTATAAAATCACAGGATTCCTCTGCATTTACAGTAACGGAGGCCGATACGACATCGGGATTATCATAGGCGTAGTTCTCGTCCATGACTGCAGCGGTGTCGATGCTTGTGACGGGTGCAGGGATTGTGGGTTCTGCTTCAGGCTCAATGGGTGTAGCCGTTGATGCAGCATCAAATGCATAATACGGCTCATCTGTCTTTTCGGCGGCAACAGGTGCCTCCAATTCGTCGTTTTCTGAAGTGTTATTTACAATCATACCCGTAATGCCTATTGCAATTACACAGCAGCATACTGCTATGTAGAAGCCCGAAAGTTTCTTTGCGTTTTGATTATTCTTGTCCATAATTGTCATTCCTTTCAATGATTGGTATATTGGTATTTTTGCCACATGGTGCGGAATTTATACAAAAAAGCTGTAATTGAAAGTTATTATGAGAATTTCCAAAAATTTTTATAAATTATTTTCAAAATATCTATAGCCAAATTGAATTTTTTATAGTATAATGTAATATGTTCGGTTTTAAATATTGAATTTAGGAGAGTGATTTATTTGAGAATTCAAAAAATCTCAACCGATAAAGTGGTTGTGCAGCTAACAGATGCAGACCTTGAACATTTTGATTTGGATTTTGAAAAGAGAGCTCCGCAGGCTGCGGATTTACATAAGTTATTGTTCAGAGTAATGGATATAGTAAAAGATGAAACCGGGTTTGATGCATATCGCGGCGGTCAGGTAGTTGTTGAGGCAACACCGTTAGAGAATGGCATAAGTCTGATTATAACAAAGATAAGGACGGAGAAAGAGCCTGTTTCAAAAATAGACGCATCAAAAGTTAAAGGCGTGAGAGTAAAAAACTCAAAAAGCAAGGATTTAACCCATGATGATATAAAACGGATTGCGGAAAGACTCGGAATAACCAAAAATCAAAAAAACAAGCGAAACGATAACATTTCATTTGTATTTGACAGCTTTGATGACTTTGAATCAGCTGTATTTGCAGTATCCGATATGGATTTTGAAAAGATGCGTCTGTACAGAAAAGGAAAAAGATATGCACTTGTAGCAAAGTATAATCCTGAAGTTAAAGAGTTTAATATATTGAGCGAATACAGTGCCAATATATCTAAACGGGATGTTGTTGCAGACGGAATTAATGAGGGCTGGAAGCTTGTTGCACAGAACGGTGAGCTTTGCAATATGGCATCGGAGCTTAAAAGAATGAAATAAACATGGTGTTTTATGTAAAATAAAGCTTGAAATAATTGATAATATGTAGTATAATAAATATACATTACATTGAAAGGAAGATAATGACTATGAATTTGTTTGGTTTGGTTGCATATGCAGCGGAAAACGCAGGTAATGCGGGAGAGGGCGGTAGTACATTTGCGGCTATGGTAAGTTCGTTCTTGCCTCTTATTCTGCTTGTAGTTCTATTCTATTTTATGCTTATAAGACCCCAGAAAAAGCGTGAAAAAGAAACCAAGGCTATGCTTGATGCTCTAAAGGTGGGCGACAAGGTTGTAACAGTTGGCGGTATATGCGGCAAGGTTTCAAAGATTAAAGACAATTATGTCTTTGTCGAAACCGGAAATATTGGCACTCAGGACGAAAAGAGCGTTTTAAAATTTGAACGCAGTGCTATTAAGTCTGTTGAGCAGAAAATTTCGAACTAATTTAGATAAAACCGGGCTTTCTGCTCGGTTTTATTATTTATTTTGAAAGGATTAGAGTATATGGCGGCACGAAAGAATCCACAAGAAGAATATGAACGAGTGTTGGAAATGAAACAATTTGATGCCAATCATAAAAAGGGCAGTCATCTTGCAGGCGTTGACGAGGCAGGACGAGGTCCTTTGGCGGGCCCTGTATTCGCAGCAGCGGTCATTTTGCCTGATGATGTGGTTATCGAGGGTATAAATGATTCAAAAAAGCTATCCGAAAAAAAACGGGAGAAGCTGTTTTTTGAGATATGCGAAAAAGCAATAGCTTATTCGGTATTTTCTGTAGATGAGAAACGAATTGACGAGATAAACATTCTGCAAGCAACATTTGAGGCTATGCGTGGTGCTGTTAGGGGATTATCTGTTACGCCCGATTATGTGCTTATTGACGGCGACAAAAGTCCGGGTATTGAAATTCCGCACGAGCCCGTAATAAAGGGTGACAGTAAGAGTATGGCAATAGCTGCGGCATCAATACTTGCCAAAGTGAGCCGAGACAGATACATAACAAAGGCGGGAGAGGAATACCCCGGCTATGGATTTGAAAAACACAAGGGCTACGGAACAAAAGCACATTATGAGGCGATTGAGAAATACGGTATTTGCCCGATACATCGCAGAACATTTTTGAGAAAGTTGTTGAAATAAAAATGGTAACGAGAGATATAGGAATAATAGGCGAAAATGCGGCTTGTGCCTTTTTATCAAAAAAGGGATATTTGATAGAAAATCGTAATTTCAGACTTGATTTCGGCGAGATTGATATAATTGCGATGGATAAAGACGGATGTCGTGTGTTTGTTGAGGTAAAAACACGGAAAAATTCAAAATATGGTTATCCGTCGGAGTTCGTTAATCAGAGAAAGCAGGACAAAATACGAAATGCCGCACTCGTATATTGCGGCGGAGAGAGCTATATGAGGTTTGATATTATAGAGGTATATTACAGCATATTGGGCGATAGAATTATTATAGATGAGATTAATCATATAGAGGATGCATTTTGATGAATAAATACAGTATTTTTGATGCACATTGTGACACGCTATGCAGGCTTTGCGATGAGGCCGGTACTATTTTAGAGAATACATATAATGTTGATGTTGCCCATATGTCGAAGTATAAATCATATACTCAAATTTTTGCGTGCTTTATTGCACCGAAATATCACAGTAATGCAAAAGCACGGTTTAAACAGCTTAAGGATTGCTATAATTCATCGGATTTTTCGGGTATTAAGCCAATGCTCAGCCTTGAGGGCGGAGAAGTGATAGAAAGTCTTGAGGATGTCTTTTATTTAAAAGAATGTGGTGTTAGATGTGCGACACTAACCTGGAACGACAGTAATTCTCTTGCAGGAGGCGTGCTGGGTGATGGCGGATTGAGCGAATTTGGCAAGAGCGTTGTAAGGAAAATGAATGACCTTGATATATTAGTTGATGTATCGCACTTAAATGACCAATCGTTTTATGATGTTGCAAGAATCAGCACAAAACCGATAATAGCCACACATTC
>JAXJPK010000257.1:0-3164 GCA_036311705.1 Clostridia bacterium | reverse complement strand
GAATATATATTTGTGTATTCACCCATTCTGTTCTTCGGGGTAAAGAAATCCCCAACTTTTTCTTATATCTGTCATAATTGACATGACATCGGTTGTATAATCAAGGTGCATTTCGTTACTCTCACCCGATACAGCCTTTTCCATATCCCTCACCTCATAACGCAGTGCATCAGCTGTCTTTCCGCACTCTATTACTTCTTGGCTATTGTCCTGTGTATATGTGATTACCGCTCTTTCGCCACGAGGATATTCATATATTTCGATATATCCCTTATCAAACGAAATCATTCCTCGTTTAGGTTGTTTTGAATGAAGCGATAGCGTAACCGTTGCCATCTCCTCGGAGCTATTCATAAGTATTATGCTTGCCTGTTCGTCAACTCCGCTTGGTGCCTTTTTTACTTGCGACATAACATTATTCGGTTTTTCGCTCATAAACCACCGTACAAACGACAATGCATATACGCCTATATCAAGCAAGGCACCGCCTGCGAGATTTGGATTGAAAAAACGGTTTGCCATATCGTATTCTTTATAACTGCCAAAGTTCATTTGCAATATTCTCAGCTCACCCAAAACGCCTCTCTTAATAAGCTCGTCAAGCTTTTTGTATATAGGCATATGATAAATCGTCATAGCCTCTGCCAAAACCACGCCGTTATCACTCGCTATTTTCTTTGCCGCTTCAAGTTCATCAATATTTAGCGTAATAGACTTTTCGCATAGGACATGCTTTCCTTTTTCCAACGCTTTAATGAGATACTTTATATGCGTATTATGCGGTGTTGATATATAGATAATATCTACATTTTCATCATTTATTGCATCATCAATATTTTTATAAACATTCGGGATATTATACTTTTTTGCAAAAGCAACCGCATTGTTGTATGTTCTGTTTGCAACTCCGTAAAGTGTGCGTCCTTCTTTTTCCATTGCCTGTGCAAGCTCGTTGGCTATAACGCCACAGCCCAAGCTGACCCAATTATAATTATTATTCTCCATTTGCATTAGTAATGTCCTTTCCTTGAATAAAGATCAGATCAATTGACAAAAATTCCATATTTTAGTATTTGCTTATATGCCGACTCTGCACACTACTTAACTCTTTCTCCAGACCATTTTGTTTACCACGCCCGTATAGCTCTGAATAATCTTTACTACCTTCGTTGAAACATTTTCCTCAACATATGTCGGTACAGGTATGCCATAATCCTGATTTTCGTTCATATCAACAGCGGTTGTAACAGCCTGCAAAAGCGATTTTTCATCTATGCCCGCCAATATGAAACAAGCCTTGTCAAGTGCCTCGGGGCGTTCTGTTGATGTTCTGATACATACCGCAGGGAACGGGTCACCCACGCTTGTGAAAAAGCTTGATTCCTCCGGTAGTGTTCCGCTATCTGATACCACACAAAACGCATTCATTTGCAATTTGTTGTAATCGTGAAAACCAAGCGGTTCGTGCATTACAACTCGCTCATCGAGCTTAAACCCGTTTTGTTCGAGTCTTTTTTTACTTCTTGGGTGACACGAGTACAATATCGGCATATCGTATTTCTCTGCCAGCTTATTAATTGCTGTAAACAAGCTTAAAAAGTTCTTTTCAGTATCTATATTCTCCTCACGGTGAGCAGATAAAAGTATATACTTTTTAGGCTCTAAGCCTAATTTATCAAGTATATCCGACTTCTTAATATCCTCTAAATTCTCGTGCAAAACCTCCGCCATAGGTGAGCCTGTCACATATGTTCTCTCTTTCGGGAGCCCGCACTCTGCCAAATATCTCCTTGCGTGTTCTGAATATGCAAGGTTTACATCAGAGATAATGTCAACAATTCGTCTGTTTGTTTCCTCGGGCAAGCATTCGTCCTTGCATCTGTTTCCTGCCTCCATATGGAAAATCGGAATGTGCAATCTCTTTGCGGAAATTGCAGAAAGGCACGAATTTGTATCACCCAAAATCAGTAATGCATCGGGCTTGATTTGGTTCATCAGCTTGTACGAACAGTTTATGATATTACCCACTGTCGCACCTAAATCATCACCTACAGCGTCCATATACACCTCGGGTGCATCAAGCTTTAGGTCCTTGAAAAACACTCCGTTCAGGTTATAGTCATAATTCTGTCCCGTATGTGCTAAAATACAGTCAAAGTACCTTCTGCACTTGTTGATAACCGCACCAAGTCGAATTATTTCAGGTCTTGTGCCGACAATAATGAGAAGTTTTAATCTTCCGTCATTTTTAAATTGTATATCGCTGTAATCAGTCTTAATTTCCATTACTTTTCCTCCACTACTTCAAAGAATGTATCGGGATGATTGGGGTCAAACTGTTCGTTTGCCCACATCACCGTTACCAAATTCTCCGTATCAGACAGATTTATTATGTTATGCGTATATCCGGGCAGCATATGTACTGCCTCGATTTTGTCGCCCGATACTTCAAAGTTCAATACTTCATCTGTGCCGATTTTGCGTTGCTGAATTAATCCTTTGCCTGATACAACGATAAAAAACTCCCATTTGGTATGATGCCAATGCTGTCCTTTTGTGATCCCCGGCTTTGAGATGTTCACACTGAACTGTCCGCATTTTTCAGTCTTTAATAGCTCTGTGAAGCTGCCTCTGTCATCCTTATTCATCTTTAATTCAAAGCTTACTTTTTCTTTGGGCAAGTACGAAAGATATGTTGAATACAGTTTCTTTTCAATGCTGTTATCGGGTATTTCCGGCATTACAAGCGTCTGTGACTGCCCTTTAAATTTGTATAACAAATCTGAAATCTCACCTAATGTAATCTTATGTTCGACCGATACATAGCAGTAATCATCAACACGGTTTTCTTTGCCCTCAAGTGCATTAATCAGCTCGCATACTACATCATCAATATAGCAAAGTGTCATCATATGATTTCTGTCATTAACCGTTATTTCCAAATCATTTGCAATGTTATGGCAGAAGGTTGCAACGGCACTGTTATAGTTTGGTCTGCACCACTTTCCGAAAAGATTCGGGAAACGATATACAAGCGTATTAACACCGTTTTCTTTGCCGTATGCAAATATTAAATCCTCGCCCGCTTTCTTGGATTTACCGTACGGATTATCCAAAGCCGCTTGGATTGATGATGAAATCATAATCGGGGCTTTGTTATTGTG
>JAXJPK010000256.1:0-4684 GCA_036311705.1 Clostridia bacterium | reverse complement strand
GAATAGTCCCCATTTTGTTTAGTTACCGCACTCTATACTTATCTTATTAAATAATGTGAGTATATCATCTACCGTCGTTTTTTTCTTTTCATCACCCGATACATCTAATACAGCCTCACCCTTATCCATCATCATAAGCCGAGTACCATACTCAACAGCATATCGCAGATTGTGAGTTACCATCATCGCAGTAAGATTTTTTTCTTTAACAATCTTATCTGTAAGCTCCATAATAATCTCCGCTGTTTTCGGGTCAAGAGCTGCCGTATGCTCGTCAAGAATAAGAAAGTCTATCGGCGTCATAGTCGCCATCACGAGCGACAAAGCCTGTCTTTGACCGCCTGATAATGCACCCACCTTAACCGACATTTTATCCTCAAGCCCAAGCCCCAATGCAGAAACCTGTTCTCTGTAGAAATCCATTCGTGACTTATTTAAATAAAACCCAAGCCCAAAGCTCTTGCCTTTGTTATCCGCAAGCGACATGTTTTCCAAAATAGTCAGGTTCGGACAAGTTCCCATAGCAGGATTTTGGTAAACTCTGCCGATATTTCTGTATCGTTTGTAATCCTTTAATTTTTTGATTGAGTTGCCGTTAATCAGAATATCGCCTTTTTCGATTGGAATGCTGCCGCAGATAATATTCAAAAGCGTTGTTTTACCACTTCCGTTACTGCCAACGATTGACACGAACTCACCGTCATTGACTTTCAGATTAAAATTCTTAAATACCGTCGATTCCGTAATCGTTCCCAAATTATAAATCTTTGTTATGTTTGAAAGTTCAAGCACCTTGTGAGCCCCCTTTCTTTACATTTCCCAAGATTAGAATTACCAAGAACAACAACGCAGTTATAAGATTGAGTAGATTTGCATCAAGTCCCAACAGGATTGTGAACTGAATACAGCCCTTATAAAGTATGCTACCCACAATAGCAGCTGTTGTGCCTTTAACAAAATCAAGCTTTTTGAATATTGTTGTTCCGATAATAACCGCAGCTAATCCAAATACCACCTGTCCTGTACCCATAGTCGCAGAAAATGCACGCTGTTCCTGTGCCACAAGGCTTCCTGCTATTGCAACAAGTCCGTTGGCTATTGCAAGGCCGAGAATTTTAACCTTACCGTTATCCTTTGCAAGAGTTGTTACCAATGTGTTATTATCTCCTACTGCACGGAGCAACAGACCGTTTTTGGTTTTAAAATACATATCAAGAATAACCTTAAAAATAAGAACTATAATTGCTGCCAAAAGCAATTTCTTGCCCATAAGCGTCATATTGGGTATATCTATCATCGTATAAATTGTTTCATATGCTCTCGGTATGGGCAAGTTGGAGCCGGCAATTTTCAAGTTTATTGAGAATAAACCTGTCATAGTGATAATTCCTGCAAGCAAATCACGAACACCGAACTTCACATGGACAATGCCCGTTACAAGCCCTGCAAGTATTCCGAAAGCAAATGAAATCAAAATACATAATACGGGATTTACTCCCTTTAAGATGAATACCGCCGTAACGGCAGCACCCAACGGAAAACTGCCGTCAACCGTAAGGTCGGGGAAATCCAGTATTTTATATGTGATTAATAACCCGAACGCTATAAAGCCGTATATCAGCCCTTGCGTAAGTATGCTTGTTATAATATCTAAAACCATAACTACCCCTTAATTCTCCGATACCTCTGTGCAATTCTGTGCAAACTCGTCGCTAATTACTATGTTCATTGCTTTTAGTGCGTTTGAATTGATATATGTTTGATAATTTGAAATTGTTTCGTAATCCATATCTGACGCCTTTTCACCGTTTAGGATTCTCGCCGCCATCTTACCTGTTATCTTGCCAAGCTCAACATAGTCGATACCTGCCGATGCAACGCATCCAAGCTTAACCTGTTCAACTTCACTGCCATATACGGGAATTCCTGCCTCGTTTGTCTTTTCAAGTATTGATGCAAGAACGCCCACAACATTGTTATCTGTCAAGTTTGACATACAATCAACTTTTTTTGAAATAAGTGTGTCTGCTGCTTGAGCAACCTGTGACTGCTGTGTTACTGCTACTGTTTCTATTGTGAAACCATACTTTGATGCATTCTCCTGGTATTCCTTGATTGCTGATACCGAGTTAGGCTCGCTTGATGTATAGATGATACCGATTGTCTTTGCCTCGGGCTGAAGCTGTCTTATAAGTTCAAGCTGTGCAGTTACGGGCAATTTGTCGCTCGTTCCTGTCACATTACCCTTGTCAAGATTCGCAGCAACAGGGTCTGTTATTGCCGTAAATATTACCGGTATGTTTTTATCCTCTGCCGCCGCATAACAGCTTATTGCCGCCGGTGTTGCGATACCGCACATCAAATCGGCATTCTTAGCTGAAAAGTTTTGAGCTATCTGTGTTGATTTTGCATCATCAAATCCTGCATTCTGATAATCAATTTCAAAATCCACACCCTCTTTTAATCCTGCTTCTTTCAAGCCCTCAATAAATCCGATTCTGCAGTTATCTAAAGATGCGTGCTCACCGTATTGCAAAACACCTATTAATGCTTTTTCTGTGCTGTTTTCTACCTTTTTACCGCATCCGCTGAATGCCAAAACCATTGATACTGCCATAATTAAACTAACTACTTTTTTCATTTTAATAATCTCCTTTAAATCAATTCTATATTTTATATTTTATGTTTCTTTGTTTTATGCTGTTTCGCCATCGTTTAGTTAATATATACATATTTCAAACCTCCATCTATATTACTAATGTATTTGATTACTTTTATGAAAACAAAAAAACTTGCCCCATATTCCTGGGACAAGATATCATATCCTGCGGTACCACCCAAGTTGACGAAAAATTCGCCCACTTTCATCACCATACTGACATACGGTTGGACTTTATAACGGGTTCCACTCCCGTCGGATACTACTGAGCCTTCGCCGTTCGCTCCGCCCTCATGAGGCCATTCGTCAGAAGGTTACTGCCACGCTTCCACCGTCCGCAGCTAGCTATAAGCAACTTGTTTCTGATTACTACTCTCATTCATCGGTTTATATTTAATTTTTCTTTATTATACTCCTTTGTTTTCCATTTGTCAATACCTTTTTTAAAAATTAATTAAAAAAGGTAAAAACCCCAAAACCTTTTAGATTTAAGGCTTCGGGGTTTATCTTACACATTATGATAATATAAGCTGTGTAAACCATTACCAATTATGAGATTTTTCCACATTTCATCTTCAACTTATAGTTCAAGAATACTTTTGGGAATTTACACATACTTACAGCATATATGTTTTTACCATGTGCGTGATTTCATTTCCTTGAACTGTCCTACAGTGGAAACATGAGCATTCAGACCACCATCTACTGTTACGACCTGTCCTGTAAAGTATTCACTTTCATCAGATGCAAGGTAAACGCACATATTTGCAATATCCTCGGGATTTCCGTAACGGTTTACCATGATATTATTTAGGAAAATATCCTTCAAAACCTGAGGCACATAAGCTTCATTGTCAGGCGTAACAATCAGTCCGGGACGAACGCAGTTACAACGGATGTTGTCCTTACCTACCTGCAATGCGGTGTACTGTGTCAGCATATCAACACCGGCTTTAGCACAAGCATAAGCAGTTGAGCCTAAATCTCCGCTGCATGAAGCCATATAACCTATATTGATAATTGAGCCGCCTTTATTTTCTTTCATATATGGCAGCACGCACTTTAATGCATAAAATGTTCCTCGAATATCGCTCTGGAATATGTTATCCCACATTTCCAATGTCAACTCGTCTACTCGTCCGTCCTTTAGTGCGACATTAGCGGCGTTATTTACTAAAATATCAATTTTTCCGTACTTTTCAGCGGTGTCTTTCAATAAGGCTTCGATGCTGTCTGTGTCGGTAATATCCATAAAATGATAGAAAGCTTCTCCTCCTGCTTCCACGATGCTGTCAACTACTGCCTGTCCCTTTGCTTCACGGCGTCCGCAAACTACAACCTTTGCACCCTCCGCTGCAAACAGCTTGGCAATTCCAACACCTATTCCGCTGGTTGAACCTGTCACAATCGGAACCTTTCCCTTTAATCTGTGTTACATTTCCTCCTTTAATGATATTATTTATATTTTTATCCACTAAAAACACCATACCGGATTAAAATCAGATTTTTAATGTTCTGTAAGTGGATTATTTTCATTTTAATGCTCTATATTTGTCATACCGCAACCATGCCATTATAATTATACGCCATGAACATAATATTAGCATTTCCAAATTATCTTTCTGTTATTATATAATATTTTTATCTAATTGTCAATCGGTTATTAAAACAATATTCTATATGTAGTAAAACACTCCGAGCTTCGATGCCTTCGCCCTCTCAGGGTTCGAGTCCCTTTGATGAATTCGCAAAATAAAAAGTCCCATCTTGCGATGGAACTTTCTATTTTGGTGCGCCCGAAGGGACTCGAACCCCTGACCTACTGGTTCGTAGCCAGTCACTCTATCCAGCTGAGCTACGAGCGCAAATGCTCTATTCTGAACACAAGATATATATTACCACATTTTACGGCATTTGTCAAGCGATTTTACAAACTTTTTATTCTTTTTTGATTAATACAAAATCAAGGGGGGGTTGCGTTAGCAGCACCCCCTTGTGGGGCTGAATGAATTTAGATGCAGAATT
>JAXJPK010000255.1:0-13489 GCA_036311705.1 Clostridia bacterium | reverse complement strand
TGTCTGCCTCAAGAAACTTTGCAACCTTTAATGCATTATTGCTGTGCTGCGGCATTCTTAAATGAAGTGTTTCTGTGCCGAGATTAAGCAAAAATGCATTCATAGGAGCAGGCGTCATACCCATATCACGCATAAGCTGAACAGCCGCTTTAACTATATATGCACTCTTTCCAAAATGCTTTGTATAAACTATTCCGTGATATGACTCATCAGGTGTTGTAAGTCCCGGGAATTTTCCGCTTGCTTCCCAGTCAAAGTTACCGCTGTCTACCACAATACCGCCCAATGCACAAGCATGTCCGTCAAGATACTTTGATGTTGAATGAACAACTATATCTGCACCAAATTCAAATGGCTTGCATAGAACAGGAGTTGCAAATGTGTTGTCAACGATTAGCGGAATTCCGTTTGAATGGGCAAGCTCTGCAAACTTTTCAATATCGAGAACAACAAGTGCCGGGTTTGAGATTGTTTCGCCCAATACAGCCTTCGTGTTCGGCTTTATCGACTTTTGCAGCTCGTCTATACTTGCGTCGGGGTCAACAAATGTTGTTGAAATTCCATATTTTTCGAGGGTAACACTCAATAGGTTGAATGTTCCGCCGTAAACTGCCGCAGAGCAGACAATGTTATCGCCTGCACCTGCAATATTCATAACAGCCGCCATTGTTGCCGCCTGACCCGATGATGTCATCATCGCTCCGACACCGCCCTCAAGAGCCGCTATTTTCTTTTCTACCGCATTAGATGTGGGGTTTGCAAGACGGGTATAGAAAAATCCCGATTCCTCAAGGTCGAAAAGCTTTCCCATATAGTCTGATGAATCATACTTAAATGTTGTACTTTGGCATATCGGCAAAACTCTCGGCTCACCGTTGTTGGGCGAATATCCCTCTTGTACGCATAATGTTTCAATATTCATATCTAAATCATTCCTTTCAAATGTTATTATTCATCTACTTCTATATACTCTGCTTCCCCTGCGGTGTTCTGATTTCTTGTCAGAGCAAAATAGAACATTATATAAGTCATATACATATATGGCATAATGAGTGCCGCAATAACATAAACCATCCAATCGGTCGGCAATATTAACGATGCCAGCATAAATGCGACAATAATAAACCATAAAAACGATAATTGAAGCAAGAAATACTTGAACTTAAATCCGTCCATAATCTCACGAGTACGAGAAAACGCCTCTTGTCTGCTTATTCCCGAATCCTCCGCTAAAATCATCGGTATCATTTCATATTCGTAAATTTTTCTTAAATACGGTATAGCAAGCATACCCGATAGAACGCTCGCACCCATAAGCATATATGCAACATAACTGCAGCTGCTGTAAATATGCACGGCAACATTTTGTGCCGCCGCCTCCGTAGGGGTTTTGATAAGCTCCATAATCAGCGTAAACATCTGCGATATTTCGGGCTTGTACGCCATAATCGCAACAATTCCCGCTACGGCAAATATCGGAACAACTGTCAATAGCTTCCAGCCAAACAGATACAACCGCTTGGTAAACATTATCTTTATTGTGTTCCCGAAATTATCCTGATACCCCGAAAGGACAAGGTTAACATCATAATTCCCCTTTCCATCAGGGTTTGATTCGGCACTGTCGCTCATTTTTATCAGCGAACGAATATATCCGACAAAGAAAATATCAATCACTGCAATATTAAATATCGCACTTATAATAAGTGACAAAGCTCCAAATCCTATGCCCTTTACAATAAGCAGGGTGTTGAGCATAGAAACAAGATAAACCGGTATATAATAAACAGCTGCTCCAAGCACCGCCTTAAAATACCCGCCTGACAGACGCTTTCTTGCTGCCATTTTTAATAATGCAAATCCCAATTACCATCATCTCTTTCTGCATAATATACTATTTTTAATTATATCAAAAAAGCAGAGATTTCTCAACCCTTTTTTGAAAAAATCTCTGCTTTTTTTGGTTATCTCTCAATAAGGCTTTCGCCTGTCATTTCTGCAGGTTTCTCAATACCCATCATATCGAGCATCGTCGGGCATAAGTCACAAAGCTTGCCGTCCTTAACCTTTACATCACCCTCGCCGATAACTATCATCGGTACGGGATTTGTTGTATGCGCAGTGAATACATCACCGCTTACGGGGTCTATCAAGCAGTCGGCATTACCGTGATCTGCGGTTATG
Organism: Clostridia bacterium; assembly: GCA_036311705.1. Classification (GTDB taxonomy): domain Bacteria; phylum Bacillota; class Clostridia; order UBA1381; family UBA1381; genus Ornithomonoglobus. Next base: position 11,305 of record JAXJPK010000255.1, on the reverse strand, counting down.
ATAGCCTTGCCGCCCTTTTCAAGAAGCTTGTCTACCATTTTGCCGACACAGCTGTCAACAGTCTCAACAGCTGATACAGCCGCCTCCATAACGCCTGTATGACCTACCATATCACAGTTAGCGTAGTTAAGGATTATTACATCATACTTATCCTCGTCTATTGCCTTGCAAACAGCCTCACATACTTCGGGAGCTGACATTTCGGGCTTCATATCGAATGTTGCAACATCGGGTGACTTGATAAGTATTCTGTCCTCACCCTCGAACTGTCTTTCCTCTCCACCGTTAAAGAAGAAAGTAACATGGGCATATTTCTGTGTTTCTGCAATTCTCAACTGGGTCATGCCAAGCTTTGACACATATTCACCGAAAGTCATTGTCAACTGTTCTGGCGGATATGCAACAGATACATTCGGCATCTGCGCGTCATATTGAGCCATACATACAAAGTTCAGGTTCAGAAAACCGTTCTTACGCTCAAATCCGTCAAATTCAGAATCTACAAATGCTCTTGTTATCTGTCTTGCACGGTCGGGGCGGAAGTTGAACATTATAACGCTGTCGCCCTCTTGTATCATACCGTCTTTATCAATAACAGTAGGCAGGATAAACTCATCTGTTACACCGTTCGCATACGATTTCTTGATTGCTTCAACGGGGTCCGTTTCAGTAACACCCTCGCCCAATACCATTGCATTGTATGCCTTTTCAACTCTATCCCAAGCATTGTCACGGTCCATTGCGTAGTATCTGCCGCTCAGCGTTGCAACCTTGCCCGTTCCTATTCTGTCCATCTCGTTTACAAGCTGCTGCATAAACTCAACGCCTGATGTCGGAGGAACATCTCGTCCGTCATGGAACGAATGAACGAATACCTTTTGAAGACCCATTTTGTTTGCCATTTCAAGCAAGCCGATAAGATGCTTTATGTGTGAATGAACGCCGCCGTCTGATAAAAGTCCCATTATGTGAAGTGCCTTATCGTTATCCTTTGCCGACTGCATTGCATTCTTTAGTGCAGTGTTCTCAAAAAAAGCACCGCTATCAATATCCTTTGTTATCTTTACAAGCATCTGATACACAACTCTGCCTGCACCGATATTCGTGTGACCAACCTCACTGTTGCCCATCTGCCCGTCAGGCAAGCCTACAGAAAGACCGCTTGCTGAAAGCTGTGAATTGGGGTAATTTTTAAAATATGAATCAAGATACGGCGTTTTAGCCTCATATATTGCATTTCCCTTTGTTTCGGGGTTTATGCCGTATCCGTCCATTATAATTAATGCTATGGGTGATTTTGCCATAATTATTTCCCTTTCCGTTTATTCATTGAGAGAGGACAGACGCTATTTAATTTAAGCAGCACCTGTCCTCTGTGTCGTTAAAATTCAGTTTTGTATATCACAATATACGGGGATTCTTATTTAGCTGCCTTTGTTATAACCGCAAAGTCATTAGCCTTTAGTGATGCACCGCCGATAAGACCGCCGTCAATGTTCTCCTTTGCAAGCAAACCTGCACAGTTAGCCGCATTCATACTGCCGCCGTACTGAATTGTGATAGCCTTTGCTGTTTCGCAGTCGTACAAATCGCAAAGAAGCTTTCTTATACCGCCGCAAACCTCCTCTGCCTGCTCATCTGTAGCAGTCTTGCCTGTACCGATTGCCCAGATAGGCTCATATGCAACAACAACCTTCTTTGCATCATCAGCACTGATGCCTGCAAATGCCTTCTTAATCTGAATTGCAATCCAGTCCATTGTGATGCCTGCTTCTCTCTGCTCCAATGATTCGCCGCAGCATACAATCGGGATAAGACCCTTTGAAAGAGCCTTTTTAGCCTTTAGGTTAACAGTTTCGTCTGTTTCGTTGTTATACTCTCTTCTCTCGCTGTGACCCATAATTACATACTCAACGCCCAAATCGACAAGCATATCTGCCGAAACCTCGCCTGTGAATGCACCCTTGTCCTCGAAATGAAGGTTCTCTGCACCAATCTTTACATGTGTGCCCTTTGCAGCCTCAACAGCCTGTGAAAGACATACATACGGTGTACAACAAACAACCTCACACTCTGAACCTTTTGTAGCCTCAACAACTTCCTTTACATAGTCATATGTTTCCGACGGAAGCTTATTCATTTTCCAGTTACCTGCAATAATATATTTTCCCATTTCTATTATCTCCTTATTTTAAAATTATTTATCTGTCAAAGCTGCGATACCCGGCAACTCCTTACCCTCAAGGAATTCCATTGATGCACCGCCGCCTGTTGAAATGTGGCTCATCTTGTCGCCAAGACCTGCCTGGTTAACTGCAGCAACGCTGTCGCCGCCGCCGATGATTGTTGTTGCATCAAGGTTAGCAAGAAGTGCTGCTATTTCATTTGTACCCTTTGCGAAGTTCGGCATTTCAAATACGCCCATAGGTCCGTTCCAGACAACAGTCTTTGCATCAGCCAAAACGCTCTTGAACAACTCGATTGATTTAGGACCGATGTCAAGACCCATCCAACCGTCGGGGATATCACCCTCAACAACCTTTGACGGAGCATCGTTATCGAATGCTTCTGTTACAACTGTATCTATAGGAAGAACAAGCTTGTCGCCTGCTTCGTCAATCATTTTCTTGGCGTAGTCGATGAAATCAGGCTCAAGAAGTGATGTACCTGTAGTCTTGCCCTGTGCAGCGAAGAATGTATATGCCATACCGCCGCCGATGATTAGCTTGTCAACTTTCTTAAGCAAGTTCTCGATAACAGAAATCTTTGATGAAACCTTTGAACCACCCAGGATTGCTACAAGCGGTCTGACCGGTGAGTTCACGGCATTACCCAAAAACTTGATTTCCTTTTCGATTAGGTAACCTGCAACGGCGGGCTTTAAGATTGAGCTTACGCCTACATTTGAGCAGTGAGCTCTGTGTGCTGTACCAAACGCATCATTTACGAACAAATCAGCCAAAGAAGCAAGCTCCTTTGAGAACTCATCAACATTCTTTGTTTCCTCTGCTCTGTAACGAGTATTTTCAAGGAGAACAACATCACCCTCGTTCATACTTGCAACTGCAGCCTTTGCGTTTTCGCCTACTACATTATCATCAGCAGCAAAGATAACTTCCTTGCCAAGCTTTTCTGACAATCTCTTTGCAACGGGTGCAAGTGACAACTCCGGAACCGGCTGACCCTTAGGCTTACCCATATGTGAACAAAGAATAACTTTTGCACCGTTATCAACTAAATACTGAATTGTGGGAAGTGCGCCGACAATTCTGTTCTCGTCAGTGATTTCCTGCTTATCGTTAAGAGGAACATTAAAATCGCACCTTACAAGGACTTTTTTGCCCTTAACATCAACATCTTCAACCGTTAATTTGTTGTACATCTCATATTCTCCTTTTTTGAGCCGTTTAAACGGCATTATTGTAATTATATTTTATACTAAATTTATCAATTTTTCAAGTGTTATTGCAAAATTTGTTTACTTTGCCATAAAATTATGATTTAGCGGTAAAGTAACAGTATAAAACGCAAAAAGAGGCTATAGGGAAAGTTGAATAAGACCCAAAAGGGGGTGTTGCTTAACGCAACGCCCCCTCAAAAGTAACTGTTATAACAATGTTTTTCGTCAAGCTATCGGTGCCGTTTTTACAGTCCGCTAATACAGCTTATTTATTAATAAATATCATGCCCGACAGCGGTACGCTTATTTCGCATAATTCACCGTTAATTACGCCTGTTTCCAGTACATCGCCCATACAGTTTACTACACTGTACGGTTTAGCGTTACAGTTCTTAACAACAAGACTTCCATAGCTTGTTGCATTAATAACCGCCGCCCTTTCCGTTTTAACATCTATCAATGAATTCGAATATGTAACAAAAACAGAGCAATCCCCCAGGGTTGAATGTGCTATACTGTAGTTATTAAGCGGATTTTCGCCTATAAGCTTACCGTCCAATAATACATCACGATACTCACGCCAAAACTCAAGATAGTGTTTTACCATTCTCTTTTGGTTGTCCGGTAATTCCCATATTTTAACCGATACCTGCGGAACGCCGAATATCGCACCTACAAACTGCAATGCAGCAGTTTCGGGAGCTTCAGTTTTATTCCACATAAGCATATCCGAATGAACAGCCGTATTTCCAGAAGTGTACCGGAGATTGATAATCTGCTTATGGTTAGTAACAGCCGAATACGGGCAGTCCGCAACACGGAGCATATTGCCGTATTGCCTGATTGCGGGGCCGATATAGCTCTGTCTGAATTCCAAAAGGATTTCGGGATTGATTTTCACAAGCTCATCAACGATTGTCCGCATTAAAGCATCGGTTGCTTCCTCAAGGGAGGAATAATCCCGCCTTGCATCATAAACAGGAGTTTCCTCTGTCAGCTTGAACGAGTCTATAAAATCAAGCTTTAAACCGTCAAGCTTCCATTCTTTAACAGCAGTTGTATATATATCAATAAGGTAATCTCTCACTTCCTTATAGCGTGGATCAAGAGCAAAAAACTTGCCGTTGTTTGACCACCAAAGGGCCTTATCCCGAAACTCCTCGCACTTCTTTGAATAAATGCCCACAAACGGGACGGAATACCAAATCATAACCTTCATTCCGACCTCGTGGATACGCCGAACAAGCTCCGCCATATCGCCCATTTTTTTGGGTGCGACATCCCAGTCGCCGCAGTATGCATAGCCTCGGTTATTATCGTCCGTCTGCCATCCGTCATCAATTATCACGGTTTTCATACCGTACTTTACAGACTCTGTACATTCCTTTACAATCTCATCAGCATCAAGCATCTGATGAAAGCTGTACCAAAGTGAATCCATCGGCTCTTTTGCCGCCTCAGGTACAAATGCAGGGGTGTAACCGCAATCCTGCTCCCACCATTTTGATACATCATAAATACAATCACAGTACGGAATATTTCGTCTGTCTATGCGAATTTTAGCGTTATATTCCGCAATTGGAGTTGTGGGGGCTGTGAAAAATCTAACCTTATAATCTACCGTTGCATTTTCCTCACTTAAGCCCACACGGACCTCTGTAGGAATAAATGCGTCGGAAACGGCAACACAAATACTGTTCATATCCTCTGCCGATACAGCCTGTGCAATCGGCATCCATGTTGCCAAAGCTGAAACGACCTTGTTCCATGACCAGTTCGCCCTAATCAGTTCACCGCTGTTTTCGGGCGTCCAGATGCACCTAACCCCATTTGCCGAATGTGAAAAGGTCACGCAAAACTCCTGCGGTATCTCCGCTTTCTCCATAGACATATGCACATTTACATACTCTATCCCGTTTTCAAATGAGCTTTCGAGGGTGATTTTTGCACCCTCGTTTCCGACCGAAACTTTGTATTTCAGTTCTTCCATCATTCAAATACTACCTCAAACCTTCCGTCAGCAACGACTGTTCATTCGCCGTTATTTACCGAAGCCTTAATGCTGCCGCCCTCAAGCTGCATATTTATATCAAAATCTGTTCCGAGGAATGTTTTTCCAACATATACCTTCCCCGATGCTGCATCAATCTTTGTTATACCGCTTAGTGATTTCATAATATATACAGCCGCAACAGACGCAAAGCCGTGATTATATGATGCACCAACCTCTGTTTCCCAAAGCGTTCCCGTTGCCTTTGCCATAGGACCGTAAAGCTCCTTAACATCCTTTATAAGACGGTCATATTCACGCAAGCCTACCAAGCCCTCGTATCTTACAACATATCCGATAAACGCACTGCCGAATGTAACTTCGGGCATTAGCGTGCCCTCTGCTCGTCTGCCGAAACCATATACATTATGCACCAAATCAAAGAACTTTTCAAATCTCTCATCATTCTTATCAACGATACCGAACATCATTGCATAGTGCTGACACGCCTCGGACATCTCGCCGAAATTCTCAAGCTTTCCGCTTTCGTTATACGCTGCACCGTCAACAAAATGCACGCCGTCAAACGCATTATCGAGAATATATTTTTTAATCATATTGCTCTGCTCGATAAGTGCATTATCGTTATACATCTCGCCGATATCCGATAACACTTTTGAGTACAGCATATTTGTAGGATAGCTTAAATCATAATCACCTATCATCTCGTTTGCGAGTGACCATTCTATGAATCCCCAGCCTGGAGTTTTACCTAATAAGCCGCCCTCTATCTCATACTTTTTAAACCAGGCAAGCAAGTCATAAACTGTTGTTCTGTAGTATTCCTTATCATCTGCATATCTGTCAAAATACTCTTTTAGCTCAAGAACATACCACATTGACCACTGCGGAATAAATCCTTTAACCTCACCCGGATAGTTATGCGGAAGCATACCGAGCGGCAGCTCGGGGAAATATTTTGCCATTGTGAAGTTCTTTAAATACAACTGCTCGGCTTTGCCGCTGCCGCTAAACAGCAGTGACGACTGACCTGTAAAATACGAATCACACAACCAGCCTGCTCGCTCACGGCTCGGGCAGTCCATAAATGTATCAACAGTATTCTGGCGGTATGTATTTCTTGCCGCCTCGAAAATACATTCAAGCTCTTTATCTGCACAGCTGAATGTTGTTGCCTCATATTCGGGATATGAATACTCTCTTAATGCAACATTCTGTACCTCAACTTCGCCCTTTCGGACAAGGATACCTATGTATTTAACGGTATAGCACTCGAAGGTCTGCAAGTCATACGGCTTATCGCTCTTTTTAAGCTCGTAACGGATTATAGTTGACAAATTCGACCCGCACAAGTCCATATCTATACCTGCAGATGTGCCGCCCGAAGATGATGCATATGCCGCCATTCTCTCTCCGCCAAAAACAAAGATTTCACTATCCTCTTTGGCAAGAATCTTTGTCTTGATGAATCCCGTATTATTCGTATCAAGCTCATAGAACTCATATCTGTTCTCTGTCATATCCGTCTTAAAATCGGTAAAATAAATACCTGCAACCGCATCAATCAAATTATGTGCGATTGCATATAGCGGGAATCCGCCCTGGTTAGCCAAATCGGTGAAATGGCGTTTATCCATCGACTTGTAGTCATCCTTATACTTAAATCTGCCGTTACGGAACTTGCGTGCGGAATTATCAATATTAAACTTCGGCATTGCCCACTCTCTCGGAATAAGCTCCTCTTCATATACACGCTCCATAAGCGGCTCGCCCTCGAAATCAACAGTTTTCCAGTTGGTTAAATCGGCGGCGTTATCAAAACACCAGTCCTCCATAAAGGTTCTCTGGTAGCTGTACCGCAAGGCCTGTCTTATTCTCAGGTCCGTAAGTGAAATGCCCTTGAAATCTCTGCCTGTATAGGCTATTGACTCACCGTTTTCAAATACCTCTGCCTGCACGAATGAGTTCATTTCCACGCTGTAGAAGCATGGGCAGTTGTAGCCTGCAACACTTACGCAAAGCGTATTTTCGCCCGCTTTAACCTTCAACTCAATCTCATCATAACGGATATATCCGTGCGGAGCTCTCGCAGGGCCATATCCGACAAAGTCGCCGTTCAAGGTTATTTCGTACAAGGTTGCACCCGTTATAACAAGCTTATAGCTCTTATTTTCATCGGCGGTAAAAACTGTTTTAAAGCCTGCCTGATAGTTGAGTGCCTTGTGCTGATTCTTAATGAATACAGGTTTTGCATTTTTAAACATAATAGTTGCTCTCCTTAAAATATATTTATACAGAAACACACTCGGCAAACGGCAGCGGTAACCCCATATTCTCCCGAAGCTCGTTCGCCCGTATTATCTGTTCCTTTCTGAATTCAAATATTGCATGAGTATCCGAACCGATGCTGACGCCTATTCCCGACTGCCGCACAGCCTCACGCTTGCTCGTGCTTGTGAGAAAATCATAATAGTAATCATAATTCCCCGATGTGTTGATTTCCCAGAATATATTCTCATCCCTCATTAGCTTTAGCATATCCTTGCCGTATCTCTCGCCAAGCTTGAATATATCGCAATGTGCAAGCCCGACGGGACATTTAAATCTGCGGCGTAACGATAAAAAATCGTATAAATCTGCCGCACCCGGTCTGTCCAAACGCTCAAACAGGACGAAATCAAGCCCGTCCGTATCGGCTGAAAACAATCCGTCAGGGCTTGGCGACATACTTATTTCAAGTCCTGCAAGAACTCTAATTTGTGATGAGTATTTCTCCTTACAAGCCGATATTCTTTTTATATATTCACCCAGACGATTTTTAATCGTGAACTGATGGTCTGTTATACCGATAACATCAATACCGTTTGAAATTGCATTTTCTATAATCTGTTCGGGGCTGTTCGACCCGTCATAGCTAAATACCGTATGGTTATGCAAATCCATTATCACAATTATCGCCTCCAGTATATCCTAAATAATATCATATCCTCTATATATTGTCAATAAAAAAACAATAAAAAGATTTGGAAAATCCAAATTTTCCCAAATCTTTAATCTATATTCCTATATCATCTTTTTAAGCTGTTTTTTATAGCCTTTTCCATACCTCACCGCACGGGAAACACGGCTCAAGGTCGCAGATGAAATATCCGTTTCCTCAATGACGCGATTATAAGTTTTCCCCTGCATAAGTCCCTTTGCCGCACGAATACGCTGTGCCATTTGTGCAATCTCTTTATATGTGCAAAGGTCGGCGAGCAGGTCGCGGCAATCGTCCTTGTTATCCACAGCTACCAAGACTTCATAGAGTTCGTCCAGCATTTCATCACTGATTTTTTCCTCCAACATAGCCAAACACCCTCTTTAAATCTTTTCAAGGCTCTTGCTCAAAAACGCCTTTGTTTTTTCGCTCTTGGGGTTATCAAACACCTCTTCGGGCGTGCCACATTCCTCAATAACACCGTCTGCCATAAAAATCACCTTGTCGGAAACACTCTTTGCAAACTCCATTTCGTGTGTTACAACAATCATAGTGCTGTCTGTACTTTTTAGACCTTTTATAACCTTTAGCACCTCGCCCGTAAGCTCGGGGTCGAGTGCGGAGGTAGGCTCGTCAAAGCATAGTATATCGGGTGATAACGCCAACGCACGAGCTATCGCAACTCGCTGCTGCTGTCCGCCCGATAGCTGACACGGGTAGTTATCTATCTTGTCGCCCAGACCGACGCGGTTTAATAACGAAAGTGCATTTTCCTTTATTTCATCGTCCGTACCCTTTCCCAAAAGCTTTGGAGCAAGAGTGACATTTTCAAGAACATTGTACTGCGGAAACAGGTTAAAGGACTGGAAAACCATTCCGAAATACAATCTCTTTTTGCGTAATTCCGCCTCGGACATAGATTTCTTTGTTTCACCGTTAAAGATAACATCACCGTAAACGGAAATGGTTCCTTTTTCGGCAAGCTCCAGAAAGGTCAGGCATCTTAGCAGCGTAGTTTTTCCGCTGCCCGAAGAGCCTATGATAGACAATACCTCGCCCTTTTCAACCGAGAAATCGACACCCTTTAAAACCTCGGTATTGCCAAACCTTTTATGCATATTCTTAACTTCTAAAATCGGCATAGCTTCTCCTTTCCGCTTTACGCTTTGTAGTAATCGAGCTTCTTTTCAAGGTATCCGAAAACAAGCGTCAGTATTCCGCAGAACAACAGGTAGAACGCACCCGAATAAAACAACGGCCACAATAAACCGTTACTGTTCATAAACCGCTTTGCGTTCCATGTTATTTCATAAATCATAATGGTGTTGGCAAGCGAGGTATCTTTAACAAGCGTTAAAAACTCGTTGCTCATTGGCGGAAGTATGTTTTTTATAACCTGAACAAGTACTATTTTGAAAAATACCTGCCTTTTTGTTAATCCCAATACAGCACCTGCTTCATACTGACCTTTCGGTATTGCCTCTATTCCGCCTCTGTATATCTCGGAGAAATAGCAGGCGTAGTTGATTACAAACGCAATCATAACCGCCAAAAATGTGCTCATTCCGTCAAAGCCCAAAAGCCCCGGACCGTAACCGAACAGAATAAGCTGAAGCATCAGCGGCGTGCCTCGAATTATCCAAATAAAAAACTTTATCGGCAATTTTATAACGGCGAAGCGGCTCATTGACCCCAGTGAAATCAAAAGCCCAAGTGGCAAAGCCATTAAAAGCGTTAAACCGAATATTTTAAATGTTGTCCACAACCCCGCTAACAAGCTGGTTGTGACTGTTAAAAATATTGCCATAAATAATCCTATTAACCTTTCTATAAGTCCCAAAGTGGGTGTTGCGTTAAGCAACACCCACTTTTATTGTGTTTTATTTACCTTTAAAATCAGAATGCAAGGTTTACTTCGTACTTTTCTGCAAGAGCCTTTAGCGTACCGTCCGCAACAAGCTCATCAATAGCACCGTTCACTTTATCCTTGAGGTCTGAACCCTTTCTGAAGCCGATACCGTATTCCTCTGATGTCAATTCAACTGAATATGTTAAATCAGCATAGCTTGTGCCTTCAGCTGTCATCGTCTTTGCCATTGTTATGTCGATAACGCATGCGTCAGCCTGACCGCCCGCAACCGCCATTAAAGCGTCTGTCTGTGCCGCAACGGGTGAATAGTTACCGTCAAGTCCGTTCTCCTTGATTGCTTCCTCACCTGCCGAGCCTGCCTCTGCAGCAAACTTCAAGCCCTTCAAGCTTTCAACATCTTTGTATGTATCAGCCTCGTCTTTTTTCATAACAACAACCTGTGCATTTTTAACATATGCTTTTGAAACATCACAGTTTGCTTTTACATCATCTGAAATTGTCATACCGTTCCAGATACAATCAATCTTGTTTGCGTTAAGTGTAACAAACTTTGTGTCCCAGTTGATTTCAACAAATTCGGGAGTCATATTAAGCTTTTTACAAACAGCCTCTGCAAACTCTGTATCAAAGCCTGTAAGCTTGCCGTTTTCCATATAGTTCATCGGCTCGTAAATTGTGTAACCGATAACCAATTTACCGTTGTCTGTTGAATCGTTTACTTCTGTCTTTGTGCCGCAAGCACCAAGTGCAAGCACCATTGTCATTGTTAATAATAGCGAAATTATTTTTTTCATTATAATTCCCAACCTTTCCTCTTGTTTGTATATATTATACTTCATCAGACTAAAGTTGTAAAGTGTTTTTTAACAAATTTTTTATTTTTATATAACTTTACCATATTAAAGTGCTGAAGTGTATGCTGTGTGGTAGATTTATACAAACGGGTGGTGCCAAGTCTGTAAGATTTCCCCTATTATATAGGTGCAGTCCACATCCGCACAAAAAGAGAGTCCGAAGACTCTCCTTTTGTGCATTAGATTAGTT
>JAXJPK010000254.1:0-6282 GCA_036311705.1 Clostridia bacterium | reverse complement strand
ATGATACACAATTACAAACACAGTTATTGTATCACAAATAATGCAGTTTTTCAAGAGATTTTGGCAAATAAATAAGTGGATGCAAAAAAATAACGCGGAACGGACTCCACCGCACCCTTGAGTACCCACGTACGCTACGGGATAACCCTCACAGCCTTGCTGTTCGGCGGTTTTCGTTCGTTCTGCACTATTTTTTTGCATCCCCACTGGAAACTATTCAACTTTTTACAGCCCCGTATTTCTTTAAATACCTTCTTGTGATTTAACAACATATCGCTTATATTCACGATTATTAATTTTTGCAATGATTGAGGGGTTAGCCTCACATACTTTCTCGATAATCTCTACAACAGCTTTTGGCGTGTAGTTATCAATACACATAAAAGCACAATCATCAGTAGTTTCGATATAGAACAAATCAATCGAGGAAATCATATTCCGTTTTGATTTCTTGGATGAATGTTCATAAGGATAAACGGCTTTTACCAGTCTTTTGCCTGACGGCGTCATATTCCTCTTGATGTAATCCTTTGTACCAATCAGAATCATTGTTATGTCCTTAGCGGGTATTTCCGTTGTCTTTGTTTTTGACGGAGTTAAATCCGAAAAGAATCCGCCGTCAATCTCATAGGGCAGAAAATTATTAACCCAGCTTTTCAGATAGAGAATGCCATTCTTATATTTAATATTCGTTCCAAAAACAGAGTTACCTTTTATTAAAAACAGAATAATAAATATTGATGCGGCAACAAAGAATAATACTCCAAAGAGAGTTCGTTTTGTTGCTATATCGTAAAATCCCATAAACAGGGAGAAAAGCGAAAGCAATGAATATATAGCTATAATAACTGTTACTTTGCCTTGCTTTTTTGCGTTTACACTCGCTTTAACAGTTTCTGATGACATATTAGCCTCCTCGGTTAATAAACGCGTCTGCCTCCGCAGAATTGCGATTTATAATATGGTGAATCTATTGACTGATAGCTTACAACGGCACCCGTATAAGGCGCGTGAATCATATATCCGTCACCGACATACATACCTACATGGTGGACATCGCCGTTTTCCTCAAAGAATACCAAATCTCCCGGCATAAGCTCTTCTCGTGATAGAGGTGTGCCTTGCTTGAATTGGTCTTGTGAAACTCGGTTTAAATCTATGCCGAGCGATTTATAAACATACTGTACAAGACCACTACAGTCAAATCCCTTTGGAGTAGTACCGCCCCATAGATAGGGAACGCCAAGATACTTGCGTATTTCCGTAACGGCAGCATCGCCGATTGTTGCGTTGTATATCGACATTTTTGAGCCGTTATATGTAAATATCTTTGAATTTATATCTGTGAGAGTGGGCGTTTGAGAGCCTATAAAACATTCAACCTTATCGGTATATAATGCAAGGTTTCTGTAGTACGCAACACTTTTCACTTGCTTCTCAATTATTTTTTTACGCTTTTGCGAGCCGACATCTATAATCTCTTCGTCATAGAAGTACAACAAGCCCATTTCTCTATCCTCATATACTGGGTAGAATTTCTCACCCTCTTCAAGAATATACTCGGTTATAACGGGCTCGGGGAGCGTTATGGTAGCAGTAATCATCGCTTGTGCCTTAAACACATCCTCCGTACCGTTTCTTAAGGCTGTTATGTAAATGTAATATGTGCCCGGGTCAATAGAGTTTATTGTGACATTCTTTGTGTCGGTTACAATTTCGGAAAGGACAAGCTTGCCGTCCTCGTCATACGCATCAATAACAAAGTTTGAATAAAGCTCCGATTCCCATGATACATCAAGAAAATCATCATCCGTTGTTACAGTGTCGGGTGTTGAAAGGAGTAATGCATCACCCGGAACCTCACCGTATCTTACGGTGAACTCAACGCTATTGCCTGAATCTGTATCGGATACGGCGTTAACGGATACTGTATAATCCATACCCTGTGTAAACATATCACGGGCTAAAACAATCTTTGTATCGTTTGTTTTAATATAGCTGTTTACGATGTATTTATCTTCCTCGATTGAATAAACCGAAACATAGTATTCGTCCGAAACACTCTCGTTAAGCTCAATAACAAGGTCGCTTTCGGGGTCGATAACAGCCTCGTTTTGCGGTGATACCACTTCAAGGGCATCAAGATTTACGATTGTTTCGGGTGAAGATGATACAGTTTCGGTATCGGTTTCAAATACATATGTATCACCGACAGAATCCATACCCGAATCTGACGGCGTTTCAAATACTACCGTATCGGGCGAAACAGTTTCAATATCTATAGGCTCTGTTGTTAGCTTTGATGATATATCCGAACATTTTAAGGCAGCGTATATATCAAAATTCTCGTCTGCGTATGTTGCGACTCCGATTGATTTTGTGTTTTCGGCAAAACAATCATTGTCTTTCTCCAAAAGCTTTTGATAAATTAAAAATATATCATAGCCTTGCTCATGCTGTGCATCGTCCATTGTGTGTGAGTATCTCATATCACGAGCAAGCTCCTGATATTTAGGCTGAGATACCATTTCATTGGCTGATTTGTATAAATCCTCGTCTATGTTAAGTGCACAAAGCCCGTTTTTCGCACGATATGAATTTATCATATCAACAAGCTCGCATGAACGGAGATAGCTGTCGTTGTCCATAACTACATCGCTCTTGGTGTAGGGATTGTACATAACAGCATCAATCATTCCGTTGTTGTTCTTGAAAATCCTGAATTCGGGATTATCTATGTACTTGTAAGCAAGGAGATAGTCATCACCCTCTTTTAAGTCATCGAATTTGAAGTCAGGACTGTTGGTAAAGAATGCACATATTCTTTCTTGCTTTACGCCAAGCATTATTAACCCGTTGTTTTCGGTATTATACACATACCAATCAAAGTCATAATCACTTTTATCTATTCTATGCGGCTCACCTATAGAGTCGATAACAGCGGAAATATTGCTGCCGACAGAAATGGTGTTATCACCAACTGTAAATGAAACATCCTGAACAAACAAATCGTACAATACATCAACCAGCGTTCGGCAGCTGTCCCATGTGATAAGCTTGTCGGGTTCGGTGTCAAATCCGTTGTCGATTATTCCATGCTTTAGCATAAAAGCGTATGCGGCTCTGTTTTCCTCCGCTACCAATGCATTGTCATAGCAGTCATTCATTATTGAATCTATTTCATCAGAATCAAGTGCATAGGAATAGTCATAGCTTAAAATGGTTTTATATAAAACAGTGAGAGCATCCTGCTTTCGAATTGTAACGGAATCGGAAACAGACACTGCCTCATCTGTATTCTTAAATCCGAGCATTACGGCTTTTGCAAGGTTTGAATCACCACATTCATTAACGAGAGCCTCGGGTACGGTAACCGTGCCGCCGGAAAGCTTTTCATATAAAGCCACCGCTTGCGTCAGCATATCCTTTTCGGAAACATTTCCGTTCTCTGCCAAGACCGTGTTTGCAGACGAAATAAGCCCGGAGGCGAGTGCTGCTGTGATTAGTGTAAGCCTTAGCTTTGATAGCTTTGCGTTATCGGTCAAACTGTTTCATCCCTTTCGTTTTATTATTATAATTTATACAAAAGTATTATTCTTAAACTACTTATATAATGTGTTTTTTTCAACCATTCTATTATAACACCAAAATAAGAAATTGTCTATATCTTTTTAATGAATTTTTTGTGAATTGGCAAGGTTTTTTAGCCTAAATTGAAAAATTAGTGTAAATTTCTTGACAATCAGAGTAAAACGGAGTAAAATTGTATTTGTGAGAGTATATATTTTTGAAAGGCGATTGGCGAATGTTAGAAAAGCTTAAAGCACTCGAAGAAAGATTTTTCAAAGTATCGGAGCTTATCTCGGATGCTGAGGTGATTGCAGATCGTGACAGATGGCGTGAATTGTGCCGTGAACACAGCGAGCTTTCGCCCATTATTGATGAATACAATAAATATAAAGAATATATAAATACGGTTTCAGAGGATAAAGAGCTGTTGGAAACAGAGGAGGACGAGGAACTACTCTTGATGCTTCGTGCGGATTTATCAAATGCACAAAAGAGTTTGAAAGAGTCCGAAGAGAAAATAAAGCTTCTCCTTATTCCAAAGGACCCTAATGATGACAAGAATGTTATTATGGAAATTCGCGGCGGAACGGGCGGTGAAGAGGCAGCGTTATTTGCGTCAACTCTTATGAGAATGTACTCAATGTACGCCGATTCGCAGGGCTGGCGGCTTGAAATTCTTAATTCAAATGCTACGGAGCTCGGAGGTTATAAAGAAATTTCATTCCTAATCGAGGGCAAAGGTGCATATTCAAGATTAAAATACGAAAGCGGCGTGCATCGTGTTCAGCGTGTTCCTGAAACGGAATCGGGTGGCAGGATACATACTTCCGCCGTTACGGTTGCGGTTTTGCCCGAGGTTGAAGCGGTTGAGGTTGATATTAACAGAAACGATTTGAGGATAGATGTATTCCGTGCGGGAGGACCGGGCGGACAATGCGTTAACACAACCGATTCGGCTGTTAGAATTACACATATTCCTACGGGGATTGTTGTATCGTGCCAGGATGAGAAGTCGCAGTTACAGAATAAAGAAAAGGCAATGAAAATTCTTCGCTCGAGGATATACGAGGTGATGGAGGAGGAACGCCGTAAAACGCTCGCAGATGAGAGAAAATCTCAGGTAGGCTCAGGCGACAGAAGTGAGAGAATAAGGACTTATAACTTCCCACAGAGCCGCATAACCGACCACCGTATAAATCTAACAATATACAGACTTGAACAATTTCTAAACGGAGATATGGACGAAGTGATTGAAGCTTTAATAACAAGCGACCGTGCAGCAAAGCTATCGGCAGGTGAGGTGTAAAGCTATGCGTGACTTTGAAAACAGTCCCGAAATAGTTGCCGTGAAAGAAATATTGCGGGAGTTTTTTATGAGCATTATTGAGAGCATCAGGGGGGCGTTTGTGGGCTTTCTTGAGTGGGTGCAGAGCATTAAGCTTAATCTGCCGCCAATGCTCAAATTGTTCGGAAATACAGGAATAAACAGTTCTGTATTCATAATCGCTGTTTTGTATATTGCATTTATAAACATAAAAACATACCGATTGTTTGCAGCAGATAAACGATATGCACAGAATGATGAGGAACGAATTCCCGAGTGGCGACTTTTGGCGAATATGTTTATGGGCGGAGCGATAGGCGGTGCGATTGCAATGTATCGTCTTCATCACAAAACATTGCATAAGTCCTTTACGGTGACAGCAAAAGCGCTTGTTTTAATTCATTTGCTGTTGTATAGTTTTATTATTGGATTTTTGAGTTTTTGGACATTTTTTTAACGAAAGGAAAACAAAATGGATTTTAGAGATTTAGTATCAGATAAAGACGGAAAATTGAGAATAGTTCAAGAGCTTGTTCCGGGTAAACAGATAACGCTTGCTCATATAATTGCAAGCCCTGACCCTATAATGTACCAGAAGCTCGGACTTAATCCCGATATTGATTTTTCGGGAAGTGCAATAGGAATACTGACTGTAAGCCCTGCTGAAACGGCGATTATTGCTGCAGATATTGCTACAAAATCGGGCAATATAGATTTGAGCTTTGTTGACCGATTTTCAGGGACACTCATTATAACGGGACTTATTTCAGATGTTGAATCAGCATTGAAGGCTATATGTGATTATGCGTCAGAACGGCTTGGTTTTACCGTTTGCGATATTTCAAGAACATGAGAAAAATAATTCTGATTGGCAGAAGTGAGGCGGGGAAAACTACCCTTACTCAAGCGTTAAAAGGCGAGGATATTGCATATCATAAAACTCAATATGTAAATAGATTTGATGTGATAACAGATACACCGGGTGAGTATGTGCAGACAAAAAACTTTGGAAATGCTCTTGCGATGTATTCTTTTGAGGCAGATGTCGTCGGGCTTTTGATTTCTGCGAGAGAACCTTATTCTCTTTTTCCGCCCGCTGTTACGGCTGTATGCAATCGGGATGTTATCGGGATAATATCGCAGATTAACAGTCCTGACGCAAATGTTGGGCAAGCAAGGAGATGGCTTGAGCTCGCAGGGTGCAGGAATATTTTTGAGGTTGACAGCAAAACGGGCGAGGGTATTAATGAAATACTGGAATACCTTGAAAAATAATGTTTGGGGGGCTGATGCCTTTAGCGCAGACCGTTCAAAGGCTTAAAATGCCACAAAATCAATGTATGATAAAGACTTATTGAATAAAATCGATGTTGAAATCCGCATTTTTT
>JAXJPK010000253.1:0-2775 GCA_036311705.1 Clostridia bacterium | reverse complement strand
GAATCAAAACTGTTCAGATTGTGCGTCCGCGCGAACAAGACTATACGCTTGTATGCGAGTGAGCACGGGTGTGCAAGATGGGCGGTTTTCATTCAAACTTATTTCTCCCAGAAAAAACTAAACGGTATTAAATTACTACCCGAAAGCCTGTACATAAATAGCAATACAGAAAGGCAAACTACGATTACTTCAATAAATTTCTTATCTTTAACTCTTATTCTTCCGTTACTAATTGCATTTGGCAACAGTATTGCTTGTGAGTATATGAAATAGTAACTAACTCTTTCTGCTACTCGAGAGCCAATATATCTTTCTATATAACACAAAAAGCCTACGATTAACATATAGAACATCATATTATCCATATTTTTACTAATCGGCTTCTCGGATGCGATAATAGAAAATATCAGTATTAAGGCATAAATTGCCGTAGCAACATATCCTCCCGATTCAACCTTGTTGCCATATTCTTTATCGAATAATTCATTTGCAAAATTCAACAGTGTTTGTGAGAAAGCAACAAACAACAATGCACAAATACATACCAATACAATGTGTGATGGTTTTAATTCCAGCCGAGGCAAAAAATAGACTATAATAAACACTATAGCCGTTTGATGCACCATAGAAGCCAAAGCAACTAAAAGTGCAAATGGTATAAGACGCCTGCGTTGTGCAAACGCATATGCAAACAAGCATATACTCATAGCGATGGATTGCCTCATACCCTGCATATTAAAAGTCATCATTTCCAGACAGATATACATTGTGATTGAAAGACATATATTGTCTGAATATCTGTAACAAAATACCATTACTGCCGATATATATATCGCCGAAGATATAAAGATTATCCATTGCGGATTATGAAAGACTCTCGATAATACAAAAAGAAAATACTGGAATCCAATTTCCACGCCCTCATCATCGTAATATTTACTCCATGATTCCGCCGCTATTGCTTTTTTCATCATATTGTAATAGTTTACTGTATCTGTACTTCCCAATCCTTTATATCTCAATCCCAGCACAAACACAAGGATTGTTCCGCAAATAATACAATATGCACGCTTGTTTTCTTTATTTATATCTCCTTTATTAAACCACGAAATGACCAAAGGCATTATTGCAAGTAATATATAAATTCCCATTTTTCACCAACCACTATATAATCTTTTTAAATAATTCTAAATATTTATCTATATTCTGTTCCAATCTGAAATTAGAGTTGACAAAATCAACACATTCCTTGGATATTGCATCTCTGCCTATCGACTCTTCTTTTTCAAAAATGGTACATACAGCTTTTTTTATATCCTCTTTGTTTTGCATAACATAGCCCGTATTTCCTACAACAAATTCCGGGCAAGCCGTTGTGTTATATACAACAATCGGAGTTCCGCATGCCAATGCCTCGCCCGATACCAATCCGAATGTTTCTTGGACGGACGGATTAAAGAACACATCGGCAAGACTGTATAGCTCCGCCAATTCGTCTTTACTGCCCGTAAACGGTATTTGAATAACATTATCGGGATAGTCAACTTTCACACTTTGGTTTCCGACTAAAACAACGCTTGCGTTAGGGAACTCTTTGGCAATGCTTATCATTTCGTTTTGTCCCTTATTAGGCGACCAATCGGTTGCAACACCTAAAATAACCTTATCGCCGTTTATATTATACTTTTCTCTTATGTTTGTGTTCTTTCTTGGATAGAATTTTTCTGTATCTATCCAATTATATACCATTTGTATATCCCCTCTGCCGCTAATCAAGGACTTCCTCATTTCCCGTTCAATCCATTTTGAAATTGCAATTATTGTCGGTTTAACATAATCCATAATTTCAAGGTTTATTTTATATTTTTTCTCGGCAGCCTTACCTAATAGCTTACAGTTGCTGCAACCATGAAGCCAACCATCGCATCCTATATCAGTGTAATGATAACATCCGCCTGTCATAAACCAGCAATCATGAACCGCCATTGCAACGCCTATATTCATATCTTTTAATTTTTTTAGAAAGAATGGAACATCCAAATAGTTTGAATGAAGATTGTGTGTTAAAACAATATCAGGCTTAATTTTTTCAATTTTTTTCAAAAATTGAATTGTAGCTAATCTCGAGTGACATCCCTGCATTTTATCAATTCTGTAGGCAACGGCGTGCAGCTTATGATCAATGATATTCCCCACCCTGAAAATGTTAGGGTCGCCCGAAGTGTCTGTGCTTTCAATTGCGTATGCAACATAGCTTTCATGCCCCATCTTTTTAAAATATTTGTGCATTTCCATTGCTATTCTGCCGGTGCTTTTCAAGCCATACACAGCATTAACTTGTAAAATCCTCATATAACTCCTCTAATATATCCTAACAACATAGACAGAATGCATATCTATCTCAATTACAAGATTCTTTCAATACTACTTTTGACTGTTGAAATTATATCCTTATAACTGTGATTTTTATCCGCAACTTCTCGTGCATTCTCTCCAATCCTATTTATTATATCTCTATTTTCCACAACTTTATAAAGTAGCTCTTTTAACTTTTTGTAATTATTTGCCACCAATGCAGCATTATTTTCCTCAAGATATTCCATTGAAGCGCAGCTTTTATCCCCAACTGCGACTATGCATTTACCTGCACCCAAATAATCCACTATTTTCGTCGAAAATGATAATCTTGCGATTTTTCTATATTTTAGCTTTAACGATTCAACAAGTAATAGAATATCTGCCTTTTTTTGAAACTTTATTACATCTTCTTGTGGT
>JAXJPK010000252.1:0-4054 GCA_036311705.1 Clostridia bacterium | reverse complement strand
CTCTAATCCAAAAAGCAGTTAAAAGGCATGAAATACTAAAAGAGTGGGCGCAGATGGACGAGGACAAGTTTCAGACGGTGGAACAGTCTCACTTTATAAGGGTTTATGACACTGTTAAAAAGCGTGAAAAGGAATATCAGCGGCTACCCATGAAAGTTAGGGCATTGATTGAGGCAACCATAAACCAAATGCCGAAGCTCCCGGAGATAAGGCCACAGGAGACAGAGGACTATTACGAGCCAAAGGAACTACCCAATGGGGTAGAAGCACAGATAGAAGAACTAAAAAATGAGTTTAGGAGGAAGGCAATATGAATAAATGGTGTGGAACCGGAAGAATGACAAAAGATGCAGATATACGGTCAACAGGAGAAACAACCGTAGGGCATTTTACCCTTGCAGTAGACCGGAGATTTAAGAAGGGTGAAGCTGATTTTATAACGTGTGTTGCTTTCGGGAAAACCGCTGAATGGTTTGAGAAGTATACCCACAAGGGAATGAAATTAGAGATCGTTGGAAGGATACAGACGGGATCTTACGAGAAAAACGGGGTAAAGATATACACGACTGATATTGTGGTTGAAGAGGCCAATTTTGCAGAGTCGAAGAAGTCAGGCGAAGAAAAGCCGCAGCAGGACATTGACGATTTTATCAATGTTACATCCGATCAGGAGGAGGAACTTCCGTTTGCTTGATTTTGGATTTTACAACATGGATTGCATGGAAGGCATGAAAGAGTTTCCTGATAACTTCTTTGACCTTGCGATTGTAGATCCCCCGTATGGAGCAGGATTTACAGAAGGTGGAGGGTGTAAGGGATGGTTCACTAAATACCACCAAACGCCTGAAAAAGTGGGGGGGTACAGCGTATAACAGGTTTGGAGGAAGGTTCGACAGGTACAAAAACGGGAAAATCATTTCGTGGGATACAGCCCCGGAAAAAGAATACTTTGAAGAACTTTTTCGTATCTCACGAAATCAAATTATATGGGGCGGGAACTACTTTGAATTACCCCCGACACGGTGCTTTCTAATATGGCGCAAGTTGACAATATCCGAGAATTTTACAATGGCAATGTGCGAATATGCGTGGACTTCATTTAACAGCAATGCAAAGATTTATGAATATGCACCGCAAGACAAGACCAGGTTCCACCCGACACAAAAGCCCGTAGCACTCTATGAATGGATTTTAAGCAGATATGCAAAGGACGGTGACATTATCCTTGATACTCATGTTGGATCAGCTTCAAGCCTGATAGCCTGTCACAGAACCCGGCACAAGTTTGTTGGATTTGAGATAAACAAGGAATACTACGAAAAAGCATTAAAGAGACTAAAGGAGGAACAGGCACAAATAAGTATTTTCGATTACATGGAGGAATAAATGAAGTGTGATTTTAACTGTTTAAGCTGCCCTTTTCCCGATTGTGTGAATGATGATGACAGATCCCCGGAAGAGTCCAAAATCCTAAAGGACATAAGTATAACTGATGGATATAAGTCCACCAAAAAGAAACGGGAGAGACAGAAAAAGTATTACCAGGAGCATAGAGAGAAATATCTTGAATACCTAAAGAAGTACCGGGAAAAGAACAGAGAAAAGTTAAACAAGTACCGCAATGAATTTTACTATGCTCACCATGAATACGAAGTTGAAAGGCAGAGAAGGTATGACGAAAGAAAAAAAGGCGTGTAATTACGATTGCCTTAACTGTATTTTCCCGAAATGCAAGTTTGACGAGGAAGAAAAACCCCTTGAAACTCCCAAAATAACCGAGTACAAAGACCGGGAGGACTATCAAAGGCAGTACAGAAAAGCCTATTATCAGCGGAATAAAGAGAAGATCAAGGAACATCAGAGGAAATACAGGAAAACTCACCGTGAGAAGGTAAACGAGATCCGGAGAAGATCATACCAAAAGAACAGAGAAAAGGAACTTGAACGGCAGAAAGAATACTATTTAAGGAGGGTGATTGATGGATAATTTCATAACTTGGCTTAATACGGAGATCGAAGACCTAAAGACCACAGGCGGCAACAACTTATTCATGCAAGGTAAGCTGTCGGAAGCTATACGGACAAGAGAGATATACAAGGGTATAAACGAGGAAATGAAAGCCCTGATGTGTGACAAGTATTGTAAATTCCCGGAAGCCTATATGACAGGAAATGAAGATGACAACGAGCGGTTAATACATGAGCGGTGCAATAATTGCCCGATAGGTTAAAGATCGGCGGTGCTCGTTTCAATATCGAGTTAAATGCCCCAGCAACTCAATAACTGTCTGTTTACCCAATACCATAAAACCACATCAAAAGGGGACAGCCGCCACATGAAAGGAGCAAAGATGGAAGTATTTATACATGACAAAAATAAAAAAGCATACTATGTATTCCCTTGGGGATATACGCCTGTGAGTGCCATGAATGACGTTGCAAAAGAAAAGCATATAAACCCCGACAGGCTTGAAGCAGTACCCGGATGGGTAAAGGATGACGAACTGTTTTTAGAGCATAAGAGAGGGTCAAAGAAGGTGCTTGTGGTTATAAAGCACACGAAATTGGGGTGATGATATGAATGAGAGTACAACGATCACAATAGACAACATAGCAAAACTAATAAAGGGCATAGCTGAAGCAGAGTATCAGAGAGGTTATGTAGCCGGACTTGAAGAGAAGAGGTTGACTGAAAAGCATTGGGGGAAAGAGAAGGAAGATAAGAATGGCACACATTAAATGCAGATATGATGAAGTATATTGCGGTTGGAATGGGGAATGGGGAATGAGTGGTGAACCCTGTGGTGCAGGTCATTGTGATTCGGGATTGGGGACGGATTATGATGAATGGAATATACCGATTTGTGAAGCCGCCTATTTAGTGGAGTGTGAATTTGAAAAAACTGTTAAAAATTATGAATATATCAGCGAAACAGGGTTTAATCGCCATTTAGCGGAGTTACATATCGGGAAAAGAATATATGACAGAATAAGCTATCTTGAAATAGACGGGCGTGTACTTATTGGCAAGGAGGATAAGACGGAATGAGCATGATAACAGAACAGGTTAAGCGGTTAAGAGAAGCCGCAGATTTTAGGCATACTATAGGGGATTATATGACAGCAGGATTACATAGAGAAGCCGCCGACACTATAGAAACCCTGTCAGCAAAAATACAAGCCGCTAATATGGAGCGGTCAAGTGCATATTATAACGGCGGTTGGATACCCGTAAAAGAGAGATTGCCAGAGAGAGCAGAGGGCGGTTGTGATAATTGGCACACAGAAAGAGTTATGGTTAGTGCGTATGGAAATATGAATGATGACGGGTGGGAATCCTATGAAACGGAAATAATGACGGGTCGGTTTATAGAGTTAGAGGACGCGGAAACCCGTGAAAAAGACTTGTGTTTTGAACCCGACACAATAACCCTTTTTATGCCGGATGAATGGGATTTCATTATACTTGACAAGGACTTTAAGGGGCATGACAAAAAAGAAAACTGTCTATTTTATATTGATGACACTATGACAAAGACAGAATACCATGATCGATTTATTCAGATAACGGCATGGCAACCACTCCCAGAGCCTTACAGAGAGGACGGTGAAACGGAATGATCGGTGAGTTATATCCGGGAGAATTTGAAGCTATGGAGCATAACGGACGGATGGACGCTTTAGAGCAAGAGCCTTGTGATGTATTTGATGAATACGGCAATTACAAATATCCGAGTGATGTTGAGTTAACAGAACCGAATACGGCAACGAGTATGCCTTGTGAGGACGCTATCAGCAGACAGGCGGCGATTGATGCACTTGGAGAAAAGCCCCTTGCTTGGGTGGAGGGAGAATATGAATTGGGGTTACAGAATCAATGGGAAAACGATGTAGATGCTATTAAGACACTGCTACCTGCGCAGCCAAAGACGGGGCATTGGATAACTCAATGGAATCCCGCACATCAAAAAGAGTATTACTATTGTTCACAGTGTAGAGAAGAATACTCGTATGACGGAGAAACAGGAATAAAAATGAATGACTATAACTATTG
>JAXJPK010000251.1:0-1390 GCA_036311705.1 Clostridia bacterium | reverse complement strand
TCATAGTTTGACGGCGTAAAATAAAAGGAAATCTGCAATTTTGCAGATTTCCTCAAAAAATTGTTTAATAATATTTTTTACAAACGGTCGGCGCTGTTTTTTTGCAACCCCTTAATTGTTTCTGTTATGCAAGCTCTGCCTTTAGATTCGCCTCAAGCTTACTAAGCTCCTCAGCCATTTCAGCAGGAAGCATATCGCCGAACTGTGCGAAATACTTCTTGATACCTGTTTCGGGGTCCTCAACATCCTTAATCCACTCGTTTGCGTCGATTGTAAGAAGTGCTGCCAAGTCCTCCTTGGTCATATCAAGGTCTGTTATATCTATATCCTCTGCGTTCGGAACATAACCGATAGCACATTCCTTTGCTCCTACCTTGCCTTCACATCTGTCAAGAATCCAAAGAAGTACACGCATATTGTCGCCGAAGCCGGGCCACAAGAAGTTGCCCTCGTCATCTTTTCTGAACCAGTTAACATGGAATATCTTCGGAGCCTTGTCGCCAAGCTTTTTGCCCATTTCAAGCCAGTGATTCCAGTATGATGCCATATTGTAACCAACGAACGGCTTCATTGCCATCGGGTCACGACGAACAACACCTACTGCACCTGCAGCTGCAGCTGTTGTTTCTGACGCCATAATAGCACCAACGAATGTACCATGCTGCCAATCTCTTGACTGATATACCAACGGAGCACATTTAGCACGGCGGCCGCCAAATACGATTGCCGATACAGGAACACCCTGCGGATTCTCGAATTCGCTTGAAATGCACGGACAGTTGATTGCCGGAGCTGTGAATCTTGAGTTGGGATGAGCAAGCTTTTCGCCTGACGCAACATATTCCGGGCCGTTAACAACGGCACCCTTCCACTCTGTAGCGTCAACGGGCGGATTCTTGTCAAGACCTTCCCACCAAACTGTCTTGTCAGCATTATTTATAGCAACATTTGTGAAAATTGTGTTCTTCTTTGTTGACTCAAGTGCGTTGAAGTTTGTTTTTGTTGATGTTCCCGGTGCAACGCCAAAGAAGCCTGCCTCGGGGTTAATAGCGTATAGTCTGCCGTCAGGACCGATGTTTAGCCATGCGATATCGTCGCCGACTGTCCAAACCTTGTAGCCCTTTTCCTTGAGGTATTCAGGCGGGATAAGCATTGCCAGGTTAGTCTTACCGCAAGCTGACGGGAATGCAGCACAAATGTACTTAACCTCACCCTCGGGATTCTCAAGACCAAGAATAAGCATATGCTCTGCCATCCAACCCTGCTTCATGCCAAGGTATGAAGCAATTCTCAACGCAAAACACTTCTTGCCCAAAAGAACATTACCGCCGTATGCGGAGTTTACTGACATAATTGTGTTATCCTGCGGGAACTGGACGATATATCTTTC
>JAXJPK010000250.1:0-4190 GCA_036311705.1 Clostridia bacterium | reverse complement strand
TATAACCACTTTTCAAATTATCGCAAATGAGCCGCAGCCATATATAATGTATTAGGTAATGAACATATCTGTTCAACTACCTTTACATTATACCGCTTCCATAGTGTATATACGGGTAGTATTTACGCTCGAATGCCCGAGTATATCCGCAAGGCGTACAATATCCTTTTGAAGCGAATAAAATGTCCTTGCGAATAAATGCCTGAGATTGTGAGGGAACACCTTCGCCCGTGCAACACCGGCACTTTCGCACAGTGCTTTCATCATTTTCCAGATATTTGAGCGGTCAAGCGGTTTTCCGTTCCTTGAAACAAATACGGAGCCGCTTGTAATTTTTTGCTCTCTTGAGTATTTCAGAAGCATTTTACACAGTTCTTTCGGGAGAATTACAACTCGCATTTTGCCCTTTAGATTGATTTGTGCTTTTTGTGCTTTTAAGCTCTCTACCGTTATATATCTTCCGATACCCTTATCCCTGTTGAGCATATCGTCTGCATCAAGAAATACAACTGCTCATTGCCCTTGCTTTTTGCAGCGGTTAAAAGCCGTTCGTACTCTTCCTTTGTCAGTTCCTTATCCTTATTGGCGAATATCTGCTTTTGGATTTTCAGATTTTTCACTTTGAGATTATACCATTCATTGAATGTGAAAAAGCTGTTAAGGGACGACAGAATGGAATTAACGCTTGCGGGAGCATAGTTTTTTGTCAGATTCTCCTTGTAAATAAGCACCGTTTCCTTGTCAAGCTCTTTTTCTCCGAGCCAATCGGCAAATACATTTATATCTCGGATATACTTCTCAACCGTTGCGGTAGCCTTTTCCTCCTCAATCAAGTATCTGCGGAAGTTTTTTATAAGTTCATTTGTTAGTTTTTTCATATTATGCCAACTCCTTTTCTATTATTATTTTACCACAAATATCATAATATACCGAGAATTTATGCATAAAAATAACACCCGCTGTTAAAAACGGGTGTCATCGGCTTTTTACCCCAAACCTGATAAAGGTAAGAATCAATACTTTTTTAATCTTTTTTCTTTTTTATGCCCAAAATCAAATATCGTAAAATCGGTACTCTTTTCAACACCTCGTACAGTGCAAAGGTTATAATTAATTCGGCGGCAAGAGCTATCACATAATTGCATATTGCAGGCATATCAAACCGATAATGCAATAAGTAACATGTGACAGTTAACACAGGATAATGCAAAATATAAAGTCCAAAGCTCGATTTTGCCATATAGCGAGTAAATGCTGTTTCTCCGTCACAATATTTTTTGGCACAGCCAATGACGGCGAGCACAACAACCCACAAATACAAATTGGTTATAATACTTTGCAGGCACTCTTGGGATGTGTAATCACTTCCAAAATAGTAAACGGTATAGAAAACAGCACCTATTACGGCAAGGCATAACATGGGAATACAAACGCTTTCTATCTTTTCCTGAACTTCGTCATGTGAGAAAACATAGTAGCCGATGAGAAATGCCGCAAAATAAATTCCAAAACGATATGTTGTAAAAACAGGCATATTCAAAATCTGTGCCGCCGCAAATATTACGACAAAAAGCGATAAAATAATCGGCAGATTAGACCTTTTGCAAACTTTCCACACTCTGTCATTTTTGTCTATCTTTTTTAATAATGCAAGAACACATGAAAATATAAACAGCATTTGTATAAACCAAAGCGGACCTGTGCCGCTTACAGCGGAAATCGGATATATCAAGGACGGAGGTATGTAATTAAGACCGCCGCCCATTTTTATATTAAAATATCCCGTAATCCAGTGAATTGCAAACAAGCCCAAGGTTGAGGGAACAAGCAGCTTTACGGTGCGTTCTTTTATAAACTGCTTTACGGTTCGTTTTTGAAGCGAATACCTTGCACTCATGCCCGAAATTACGAACAGAAGCACCATAAACCAAGGATAAACAACATATGCCAACGCATCAAAAGCAGGAATGTTTTCGGCATTTGGAATACCACCGAGAACACCCACGCCGTTTGATATATAGCAAACATGATAAATTAAAACAAGCAGAACGGTTGCCCAGCGTATATTATCAATATAAGTTTTTCGCATTTTGCATTTCCCCCTCCGTATCAATAGACTTTATAATCCGAATTACCTCACAGGAATTTGAATTTCAGTAAGCCATTCGTTTTCTGTTTCTTTATTCCATACGCCGTCTATATAAGACTCTCTGATATTTCCGCAAATCTCATATCCGTTTTCTTCGATATATTGAAGCAGCATAGCATAAGAATTATGCAAGGTGTTATAAGAACCTTTATGAAAAATACATGCCGCCATAGGTACTTTAGGAAACACCTTAAATACTATATCACCAGAATCCTGTTTTTTCTCTGTGACCGCCTCACAGATTTCCACAAGTATATCCTCTTCCTTATATCCGGACTCGAGGTAGTGCGTAAAGCAGTACGCCGGCTGGGCACATTTGCAGTCTAACATTTCCATCTGTGCTCCCATTTGCGGCATTAGCTCAAACAGTGCGTCGTACGACTTAATTCTCCGCTTCATGGTGCATACAATGACTTGCGGTATTTCTTTGATAAGAACCGGAGCTGACAAGTTCATACTTTCTCTTGCAAGATAGCTTTCAACTTGTGAAAGCTTGTCAGTCAGGACCGCAAGCTCTTTTAAGATTTCCTGTTTTTTATCAAGTAAAAATGATTGTTCTTCTGCTCCATCCATAATTTTACGAATATCATCTATGGAAAATCCCATGTTTTTTAAAGCTATAATTCTATGTAACTGTGCCATCTGACCTGCCGCATAATATCGGTAACCGTTCTCCTCATCCACATATACAGGAACCAGCAGTTTCTGCTCATCATAATAGCGAAGCGTCTTTATGGTTACCCGATTCATATTGGCAAACATACCAATCTTATATAACTGCTCTTTTTCTTTAGGGCTACAGCTTAGGTGCTTTTGATTCATTCTCATTTCTTTCATATTTATAACCATTAACTCCTTATTCCCACCGAAAGGTCTTAACCGAAAGCACCGTGCAAATTACAGTAATACCCAAAAGCAGCACAACAATTTTCCATACATTTTCTAATGCTGCACCCATAGAAACCGCTTTCATAAGCTTGATTCCCTGCGTCAGCGGCAGTATATTGGCAAACTTCTGCAATCCGCTCGGAAACAGTTCATACGGAATAGTGGCACCCGATAAAAACAGCATTGGGAAATACACAAGGGTAGTAACGGCATTAACAGCTTTTATTGTTCTGCATAAGCTTGCCAATAGTCCGATGCTGAACATAGACACCAGCGTAAGTAGCCAGGAGCCCATAAATCCCAAGGCATTTCCCTTCATTTCATATCCTAAAAATACAACTGAAACGAGCGTAACGGATACAGCAGACAAAAGTGCCGTTTCTTTGCAGCAACCTTCCTACATCGAGATTTTATTTATCATTCATATCCCCAAAAGAAATTAAAATTCAAGACCATCGGCTAAGCCGGTGATCTTGAATGTTTTGTGTACACTTTTTATATCTCTGTGTTTACAACCATGTTTTGCTCGTTGGATTTAAATGCCGCTTCCATAACCCTCATAACTCTCAATGCTTGTTCGGGTGTTATCTTAAGCTTCTCTTTTCCATCCACGGCGTCTATGAATTGATCATATACTATTGTAAGATTATCCTCCAAATCCTTCGGCATAGATAGCTTTATGGTTTCAACCGAATTTCCTCTCCTCGGTGCCATTGTCTTTGTAGGACCTGCGGCAGTCATAAATATTTCTTCTTCCCATTCGTTTTCAGAATATTTATTTCGTACTATTCTGCCGTTACATTCCCAATCGTCTATTTGCAGAGTTCCGCTTTCACCCATAACATACCAACGAGGGTGTGTAATATAGTGATTTGTGCCTACCTCAATTATTGCAATCAGACCGCTTTCAAAAGTCAATACAAGATGAAAATTATCGTCCACCTCCGGGTAATGTACGCTCATCATTTTACAATATACCTGTGTCACTTTCTCATCAAGCATATACAGTATCTGATCGATTAAATGAACTCCCCAGTCAAGCATCATTCCTCCGCCCAGTGACTTCAGCGTTCTCCAGCCGTGCGGAACACCCCGCGAGCCTTCAACTCTCGATTCTATCACGATAGGCTTTCCGATAGCTCCTTCTTCGACT
>JAXJPK010000249.1:0-7262 GCA_036311705.1 Clostridia bacterium | reverse complement strand
CGGAGAGCATAAAAAGCGGATATTATGAATGTATGCGTGTGTTCGGCAAATACTCGGGTGAGTATTATTCAATAGACAGCGATTCGTATAAATCAACACAGCTGCGGTTTGGTGCGGATATAATTTCGGGACTTGAGGAGGCGGCTATGATGTGCGAAATTGACCGATACCGAGTTTATACCGTTGGCGAATTGTTGGGGTGCGTGCTTGAAAAATATAAATCAGTCCTGCGGCTTCGTCTTATGACTGCCGCTATGGAGAAAAATCTACCCGGGCGTGGTGCGTTGGATTCCTTGGGTAAGCTGTTCCGTGCTGCTAATGCGATTATATATCTACCTAAGTACGATATACCTTAAAATATCAAACTTTTCACAATAAATCGACAAAAAAGACTGATGCTAAATGAAAATTTTAAATTTTGGTTGACAAAGCTAACCGTTTGTGTTACACTATTACAGAAATTTAACTATAAGAAATCGTAAAAAGGAGAGGACAATATGGATATTCAACTTAAAGATTATTTGTATCTCGGTAACACAACACTCGCACTAATTCACGCACTTGCAGATTGCAAGGACGGAAGCACACTTCACCTTGGCGGAGGAAAACTGTATTTTGATGCCGAATTTGCTACGGCTGATTCTTATTATCTTCCGAGATACAGTGATTTGCCCAAGCTTTACACATTTTATGTAAAAGATAAAAAGAACTTTACTATTGATGGTGACGGAGCAGAACTGATTTTCAAAGACAATATTTCAGCCTTTGGAATATTTGATTGTGAAAATATTACTCTTAAAAATTTTACAATAGACTATGAATATCCATATTTTTGGCAGGCAAAAATTACTGATGTAAGCGATACATATTTTGAAGTTGAAACAGATGAAGAAAACTTCAACTGCAAATACGATTCCTGCAAAAGAGAACTTGCATTTTTCAGAAAGGGTGAATCAGAGCCATATTGCACTTGTGCCCATATGCTTACCAACGAATTTGCGGCAGACGGTTCATACGGCAAGGAATCTCCTGATTACTTCCTTTGCGTTAACGGGGCACCTTTTGAGTTTTACAAAGGGATGTCAACTTTGTTTGATGTTACCCAAACAGGAAACAAAATTCGCTTTACTCTTACCTCAGGCAATATGCCAAAACATCACGAAGGACACTATTTGACCGCCACCGATCACGAACGACGCAACAATACTTTATATTTTCACAAATGTAAAAACATCATAATGCAAGATATTGATTTATACGCATCACCATCATTTGGTGTTATTGCACTTCTTTGCGAAAATATTACCGCAGAACGCGTTAATACCATAACAAAACCCGAAACCGACAGAAAGATTGCAGCGGTTGCCGATATGTTTCATTTGGTAAACACAAAGGGTTCTATTTTACTTAAAGATTCCGTAGTACATAATATAAAGGACGATTGCGTGAATGTCCATTCCCTTTATACAAGAGTTGTGAAAAAGCTGAGTTCCAACAAAGTCCTTGTTGATTGTCCGTATTTGGCTAAAAAAATTCTTAATATATATCGTCACGGCGACCTCATTAAAACTGTTAATACCTCTGACTTCTCTTGTAACGATGAGGTTTATACAGTAAAGAGTTCTGAGTTTTGCGGAAGATATTGTTTGGCGGTTGAGTTTGCAGAAGATATTTCCAAAATACAAGACGGTGATTTTCTGACCGCATTTGAATATGAGCCTTCTCTCCATATTGACGGCTGTAAGTTCGGCAACAACCGTGGCAGAGGTGTTTTAGCACAGACATCAGGTAATGTTCTTATAGAAAACTGCGAGTTTTATCCGTCCAGTTGTTCTATATCAATCAGTGGATGCTCTAAGACCTATATGGAGGGAACACCTGCACAAAATCTGACACTTCGCAAAAACGTATTTGACAGTACTTCATATCCCTTCAACAAGTTGATTGCCGTTGCAGAATATGTTACCTCTGACAAAATTATCTACGGCAAAATTACTGTTGAAGAAAATACATTCAAGGTACTGTCTGATAATGTTATTGCCGAACTGAAGCTTTTTGACAACGTTTCATTTAAAAACAATATTGTAGAAGGCTGTGAAAACAACGCAGACCTCTATAAAATTTCACAATGTACAAATGTTTCTGTTAAATGATATTAACAGTATTATATATTAAATCAGGTCTGTTTTTACGCAAAAACAGACCTTGTTTTTTAATTTAACGAATGATATAATTACTTTGGTGATGCTAAATGAAAATTTTAAATTCACAATAAATCGACAAAAAAGACTTGTATTTTTGGGGAAAAAGATATATAATATAATTATATTATTGTATGCAAAAGGGACTAACAAATAATGAAAAAGTTTTTCATAGCAGTCATCTCGCTTGCGATATTTGCGATTGCCGCATACGGGATTGCATATCTTGTAATTCCCGTTACCTCTGTTGAGCTTGAGGAATATACTCACAGCGTAGATTTTATATGCGAGGACGCATTTATCGTTCGTGATGAAACAGTTTACTATTCAACCTCCGACGGAATTGTTTATAATATAGTCACAGACGGCGACAGAGTTTCGCAAAACTCATCTATCAGCACAACCTATAACGGTAATGCCGATAATGAGATTTTGCAAAAGCTTCGCACGATAGACTTGAAAATAAACCGTCTGAAAAAAGAGGATACCGACAGCACTCTTTACAGAACGGCGGCATCATCTGCCGAAAACGAAATAGCTTTGTATTTGGAGAATGTGCTGACGCTTGCCGAAAAAAACAGCGTTGAGAGTATCCACGATATTAAGGTTGATATAAATAATCTGCGTTCGGGCGAGGAAATCACTCCCGGCGAAAAGATTAATAAGCTTTATATCGAGAGAAACAATGTTGAATCGGAAATGGCAGTATCAAAAACAGATACCATTGCCGACAGAGCAGGAATATTCTCATCTTATGTTGACGGGCTTGAATCGGTCTTAACACCCGAGCGTATTAAGGAATACACACCCGAGTATATCAAATCGCTCAACCCGCAGGATAGTGAGTATATGAACGGGAAAAGCGTTGTGACGGGTGACCCGATTTGTAAGGTTATGGATAATCACAGCTGGTATGTTATGGGTATTGCCGACAAGGATAGTATCGGTCTTTTGGAAACGGGCAAGACAGTTACAATAAAGTTTTTGAATCTGTCCGGCTCATCTGTTAAGGGTGAGGTTATATACATCTCCGAGCCTGACGCAAACGGAGAAAGCATTTATCTTATAAAGGTACAAACATATCTTGAAAGTGCTTTTTCGTATAGGAATATTGATGCACAGATAATTTTGAAAGAACATTCGGGCTATAAAGTCCCCACCGACTCTATTCACACAGGACATAGCATTAATGAGTATTATGTTTATGCACGAAAAGGCTCGGAGGCTTACAGGTGTGATATTGATATACTATATTCCGATTCTAAAGAGGGATATTCCATAATTGCATCAAGCGAGGGTGCGGAAAACAATTTAGGCTCAATGGAAAGACTTGTTGTTGGAGAAAGGTAGTGAACAGTGAATGAGTTTGTTGGCACAACGACTCTCCGATGTAAGAAACCGCATAAATACGGCGGCGGAGAGGTGCGGCAGAAACCCCGATGAAATAACGCTTGTTGCTGTTACCAAAACATATCCTATTGATGATATGAACGAGGCAATCCGTTTAGGCGTTACAGACATCGGTGAGAACAAGCCCCAGGAGGTGCGTGATAAATTCGACAGTGTTCTGCCGGTCAGATGGCACCTCATAGGACATTTGCAGACAAACAAGGTAAAGTATGTTATTGACCGCTGTTGTATGATTCACAGCGTTGATTCAATAAAGCTGATGCAGGAGATTGAAAGGCTTGCGGAAGCACACGATTGTGATATGGACATTTTAATACAGGTGAATATATCGGGCGAGAAAACGAAGTCGGGTATATCTCCGTCAGAGCTACCCGAACTGTTGGGTTATGCCGAACAGCTTAAAAGGGTGCATATTAAAGGTCTTATGACAATCGTACCGAAAACCGAATACGGCAATCCCTCGGTACATTTTAAGAATATGAAAGCACTTTTTGACGAATACGCTAAAAAGAGCTACAAAAATGTTGAAATGAAAGAGCTGTCAATGGGAATGAGCGGCGATTTTGAAGCCGCAATCGAGTGCGGGGCAACGATGATTCGTGTGGGCAGTTCGATATTCGGACCGAGGAATTATAATTAACCAAAGGAGGTAATTGAAATGTCATTTTTCGACAATGCAAGACGCGCGTTCAGTACAAAATTGGAAGAATACTACGATGATGAGCGTGAATACGACGAGGAGTATGATGATTATGAGGAGGAGCCGAAAAGACCGCTTTTCTCATTCTTATCAAGGAAATCAGAGGAAGACTATGACCGATATGAGGAAGATGATGAAGTAATGGACGAGCCTGAAACAAAGAGATATTCATCAACAAGCACCCGCCCGTCATACAGAGATAGAATGAACGCATCAACAGCTAAAGAGGCTCCGACTCCGAGTGCAAGACAAAATCTTTCGGGCGTTGAAGTTTCGGTGCATTATCCTGTTTCACTTGATGATGCAATGCGAATAATCCAGGAAGTAAAGTTCAATAAGATTACAATATTTGATGTATCTGCTATCTCATCAAATGATGAGGCTCGCAGAGTTGTTGACTACATAGGCGGAGCGTCATACGGTATGGATTGCCCGTTTGAGCGTCTTTGCCCGAGCATATTCTGCATTGCACCAAAGGGTGTAAAGATTAATACAAAAAAGAACGGTTATTAATTAATGGACAATGACGAAAAGCTTTTGATTTCCAAGTGCGAGGATTTATTCCGTTTGTGTGATAAGTACTGTGCACCGAGATTTTCGGATTTTTTTGACGGCGGCGAACAGGCGTTAATTCGGGATAAGGTAGTTTTCCCGTTTGAGTATAATGTTATGTTCTTTGGCGGTTTTGATGATGCCGAAAAAAAGATAATGGGCGTTTTTCCGCAATGGGAGGAGCCTGACGAGAACGAATTTCCGATAGCGTGTCTGAAAATCGAGGGCGGCTTCAGCCGTAAGCTAACGCATCGGGATTATCTCGGCACGATTATGTCGCTGGGGCTAACCTCATCAAAGCTTGGCGATATTGTTGTCGGTGACGGGTTTGCCTGTGTTTTGCTAAATCGGGATATTGCCGCATATACGGCGGATAACCTGCATAAAATAGGCAATCAGGGAGTAAAAGTTAAAATTATTGACGATTTATCCGTTATAAAAATTGAACGGCAATATAAAACCATAAATGCAGTTTGTGCAGGCTCAAGACTTGATGCAATAGTCGGTGCGGCGGCAAATATATCTCGTTCGCAGGCGTCATCGCTCATAACGGGTGGCAAAGTCAAGCTTAACCATCGTGAAACGGACAAAACGGCGGTAACGGTGAAAGAGGGTGACTTAATATCTATTCGTGGCTATGGCAGATTTATTCTCCACAGCTTCGACGGCGAAACACGAAAAATGCGAATGCATATCACCTTGAAACAGTATATCTAATATGAAAGGAAAGAATAATATATATGTTAAAGCCTATTGATATTCAGAACAAGGAATTTGAAAAAAAGCTAAAGGGCTATGACTGCGATGCGGTAGATGATTTTCTTGACTTGATTATTCAGGATTATGACACCTTATGCAAGGAGAATATGGCACTTAGAGAAAAGATTGATATGCTTACCGAAACTGTTGAGCGATACAAGGAGATTGAGGAAACGATGCATCGCTCCTTGGATGTTGCTCGTCAGTCGGCACAGGACATAAAAAACAACGCCAATATGGAGGCGGAGGCAATCATCAACCGTGCGAAAATGGATGCAACCCGACTCTCCCGTCAGATTGATGACGAGCACATTAAAAAGCATCAGGAAATGCTAAAGATTAAAGAGGAGATAGAAACATATCGTGAGCGTGTGCGTACGGTGTGCGAAAACCTCGTTAAAGCTATTAACGAAATTTAATTCGGCTTGTGACAAAGACACAGAAAGGATGTAATATTATGATTGGATTATTTATTATCGGTTTGTTGATTTTACTGATTCTGATTACCAATGTTAAGATAGTTCCGCAAACCCGTGCGTTCATAATCGAGCGTTTAGGTGCGTATCATTCAACATGGCCTGTTGGAATTCATATTAAAATCCCGATTATTGATAAGGTTGCAAAAAAGGTAAATCTAAAAGAGCAGGTAGTGGACTTCGAGCCGCAGCCCGTTATTACGAAAGATAATGTCACAATGCAGATAGATACGGTTGTGTTTTATCAGATAACCGACCCGAAGCTTTTCACATACGGCGTTGAACGCCCGATGATGGCGATTGAGAACTTAACCGCAACAACCTTGAGAAACATCATCGGTGACCTTGAGCTTGACGAAACCTTGACATCAAGAGATACAATCAATACCCGTATGCGTTCAATCTTAGACGAGGCAACAGACCCCTGGGGTATCAAAGTTAATCGTGTTGAGCTTAAGAACATTATGCCGCCGCAGGCTATTCGTGATGCAATGGAACGACAGATGAAAGCCGAGCGAGAGCGTAGAGAAAGCATCTTAAAAGCCGAGGGTGAAAAGAAGAGTGCAATCCTTATTGCCGAGGGCGAAAAGGAAAGCTTAATCTTGCGTGCAGAGGCACAGCGTGAAGCGGAAATCAGAGAGGCAGAGGGTAAGGCAAAGGCAATAATCGAAGTACAGAGAGCCGTTGCCGAGGGTATCAAGCTTATAAACGATGCCGACCCGAAACAGGGATATTTGGCAATGAAATCCCTTGAAAGCCTTAACGCTTTAGCAGACGGAAAGGCAACAAAGATTGTTGTTCCCTCCGACATTCAAGGTCTTGCAGGTCTTGCAACATCATTGACGGAAGTAATAAAAGATAAATAAGGAAATATAAAAAAACAGCACCAATCGTTTTGATGTGCCACCTAAAAGTTAGACCAAAAACCTAACAATTGGGAGGTCACATCATTTGCCTTCAAATAAGCGGTGC
The DNA here is from genome assembly GCA_036311705.1 of Clostridia bacterium. Classification (GTDB taxonomy): domain Bacteria; phylum Bacillota; class Clostridia; order UBA1381; family UBA1381; genus Ornithomonoglobus. The sequence continues at coordinate 192 of JAXJPK010000249.1, read as the reverse complement.
TGTTTTTTTGTAGCCCATTTATTCTGCCTTCATTACAAAGAACAGCAATTCTCCTTACTGAAATACCCCACATAGAGCTTGCCTCTTTTATTGTTAGTATATCCATAATATCACCTCAATTACTGATATTATATACCACAATTAGAATAATGTCAATATTATGATATGTTTATGTTAAACAAAGGGGTGTTG
>JAXJPK010000248.1:0-9003 GCA_036311705.1 Clostridia bacterium | reverse complement strand
GTGTGCGAAAGGGTAAGGGATTAAAGCCCGAGGACGAGGCGGCTATGCGTGAGGCTAATGTTCCCGAATGGTACATTGATTCGTGCAAAAAGATTAAGTATATGTTCCCAAAAGCACACGCTGTAGCGTATGTTATGATGGGATTCAGAGTTGCATGGTTTAAGGTGCATTACCCTGAGGCTTATTATGCAGCTTATTTTACCGTCCGTGCAGATGATTTTGATACCTCTATTATGGCAGAGGGTGAGGAGAAAGCACGAGAGGCGTTAGAGGAAATAAACAAGAGAAAGAGAGACGGTACAGCTGCTCCGAAAGAGGACAACCTTATCCCCATATTGGAGTTATGTATAGAAATGTATTGCAGAGGTTTTACCTTTACAAAGGTTGATTTATACAAATCTCACGCAACGGACTTTATAATAACGCCCGAGGGATTACTTCCGCCGCTAAACGCACTGCCCGGACTTGGCGAGAATGCGGCAAGAGCAATAACGGAGGAAAGAGAAAAAGGCGAATTTAAAAATATCGAGGATTTACGGCTTCGCACAGGCTCGACAAAGAGCGTTATTGAGATTTTAGAGGAAAATGGATGCTTTGACGGTATGAGCGAAAGCAATCAGGTTTCGATGTTTGAATTGGCGTAAAAGTCTTGACATTCGGTGCTTTTAATGATAGAATTATCTTTAATATTGGTGAAAGGATATTAGTATAAAATGGAATTAACGGGAAATGTTTTTGATGTGCTAAAAGAGCGTGGACTAATTGCTCAATGCACACACGAGGATGAAATAAGAGAGCTTTTGGGAAAAGAAAAGGTAACTTTTTATATAGGCTTTGACCCGACAGCGGATTCGCTCCATGTTGGTCACTTCTTGCAGATGGTTGTAATGCGTCATATGCAGATGTACGGTCACAGACCTATTGCATTGGTTGGCGGCGGAACAGGTCATGTTGGTGACCCGTCAGGCAGAACAGATATGCGTCAGATGATGACAGAGGATATTATTAACCATAACTGCGAATGTTTTAAAGAACAGCTTGCAAAGGTTGTGGACTTCTCGGACGGAAAAGCAATTATGGTTAACAACGCAGATTGGCTTTTAAAGCTTAACTATGTAGATTTCCTGCGTGACATCGGTTCATGCTTCTCGGTTAACCAGATGTTAACAGCAGAGTGTTTTAAGCAAAGACTTGAAAAAGGTCTTTCATTTTGGAGTTCAACTATATGCTTATGCAGTCATACGACTTCTTGATGCTCAGCCGTGAATATGATTGTAAGCTCGAGCTTGGCGGTGATGACCAGTGGAGTAATATTCTTGGCGGCCTTGACCTATGCCGCAGAAAAGACGGTAAGCAGGTTTACGGTATGACATTTACTTTGCTCACAAACAGCGAGGGTAAAAAGATGGGTAAAACACAGGCAGGAGCCGTATGGCTTGACCCGAAAAAGACTACACCGTATGATTTTTATCAGTATTGGGTAAATGTATCTGATGCCGATGTTATAAAGTGCATTAAGCTTTTGACATTTGTACCGATGGACGAAGTTCATAAAATGGAGAAATGGGAAGGTGCAGAGCTTAATGAGGCAAAGAGAATTCTTGCGTACGAGGTTACGAAGCTTGTGCATGGTGAGGATGAGGCAAACAAGGTTAAAGCTGCGGCTGAAGCGGTATTTGCCAACGGTGGTGTATCTGACGATATGCCGATAACCGTTATTGGTGATGTTGTTGGTATGGGTGTTTTGGATATGCTTGTAAAGACAGGTCTTGTTCAGTCAAAGGGAGAAGCAAGACGAATTGTTCAGCAAAACGGACTTTCGATAAATGATGAAAAGTATAACAATGTAAACGGCGTTGTTACGGAGGATATGATAACAGATAACGGAATAATCATTAAAAAGGGTAAAAAGGTATTCCACAGAGTAACGGTAAAATAATTTAAAAAAACTATTGCACTTTTTAATTAAATGTAGTATAATATTAGTGGCGTTGATGAGCGAGTCCGTGCGATTGCGTACCGTGAACCGTGTCAGATAGGGAACTAAGCAGCACTAAGCGGATTTCGTGATGTGTTACGGGTTACTCGCTCTGAGCCATTTAAAAAGCTTTTACGAAATACCGAATTTCGGGCTAATCTATAAATGCCGTCCGCCGAAATGCGGAGGCTTTTTCTATTTTAACACGAAGTATAAGGAGAGGGCAATGGCACATCAGGCTATATACAGGAAATGGCGTCCGATGACTTTTGACGATATTGTCGGTCAGGAGCATATCACAAGGACACTTAAAAACCAAATATTGTCAGGCACAGTGGGCCATGCTTATCTTTTCTGCGGCACACGGGGAACGGGAAAAACAACTTGTGCAAAAGTGTTGTCCCGTGCGGTAAACTGCCTGAATCCCAAGGACGGAAATCCTTGCAATGAGTGTGATGTATGCCGAGGGATTATAGACGGCTCCATAATGGATGTAACGGAAATGGATGCCGCTTCAAACAATGGTGTTGACGATATTAGGGATATAAAAGATGATATAAACTATGTTGCGTCAAATTCAAAATATACTGTTTATATAATTGATGAGGTTCATATGCTTTCAACAAGTGCATTTAATGCCTTGCTGAAAACACTTGAGGAACCGCCCGAAAATGTTATATTTATACTTGCAACAACAGAAGCACATAAGGTTCCGCAAACAATTCTTTCAAGATGTCAAAGATTTGATTTTAAACGAATCAGGAACGAGGATATAATTGTCCGAATGAAAGAGATTTCTTATGCTGAGGGGTATAAAATAACTGATGATGCGTATAAGATGCTTGCGTCCCTTGCTGAAGGCTCATTAAGAGACGGATTAAGCATTATGGAACGGGTTGTATCTGCCTGCGGAAACGAAGTGACGGCGGAGGATATAGAAAGCACATTAGGTATTTCATCGCTCGATACCGTATTCGATATTACAGATGCTATTATAACAGGCGATGCCGCTAAAATCATAGGTATAATTGATAAGTCGCTGTCAGACGGAAAGGACTTGTCACAATTATCTGTATCGGTGTTATCGCATTTTCGTTCGCTTATGCTATGTAAGCTATCCGATACGCCCGAGAATTTGGTGGATACGGATGCCGCTACACTTGTGAAGTACAAAGCACAAAGCGAAAAGTTAAGTTTTGAAAAGATAAATCACGCATCCACGCTTATTTCTAATGCGATAGCAGATGCAAGAGTTGCAAAATCATCAAGAATTATATACGAGCTTGCATTTATCAAGCTTGCAAAGCCCGATATAGACCAAAGCCCTGAAGCCTTAATGGACAGGCTTGCAGCTGTTGAGGGCAGGGTTATGTCGGGAGGTATGGCAGTACAGCCTGCAACAGCAAATGTTACTGCAGACAACAGCGACATAATAAAACGCTTGGAGGCTGTGGAGGAAGCGGTAAAAAACGGAGTTAGGGTGACGGTTAATGAGAATGAAACCGAGCCGAAGCCCGAACCCGAAAAAAAGTTATCGGCAAGAATGTATGTACCAATTCCTGATGATGAGTTGAATTATAACTATCCGACGGCAGAGCTTGCACGAAATTGGGAAAAGACCATTGAACTTATGGTTAAGCGTGGCAGTGCGTATGCAATACCATTAAAGAATTGCACTGTAACATTTGATGCCGAGGGGTTAATATTACTTGTGCCTGAGGATAGATATAAATTCACATTTGATACTGCAATCAATCATTTGGATGAAATCCGTAAGCTTTTTAAAGAAGTTACGGGCAGTGACTATACTTTAAAAATAGCTAAACGAGGCGATTTTGACCCAAGAAATGAGATAAATGCTTTTACATTGCCAAAGGTTGAGAATTCGGCAACGGAGGAGAATAAAACGCCCGCAAGCGAAAAAAATCGGGATTTGGAAAATGTCGGTGATAAATTTAACCAATTCTTCGAGAAATTTTCCGATATAATAACCGACGGTGACAGACAAGCTCTTGTGTCGGGCGAGGATATTATAAGGGGCGAGCAGTCGGTTTTCTCCGACGAAGATAACGAAGATGATAAGGAAGAATTTTTAGAGGAAAGTGAGTTATCCAATGACGAGGAAGAGGATAGCTTATAATAAACAATATGAAATAAGATATGTGCGTTAAGCACGGAAAGGAATGTATAAAAATGGGAAAATATAAGGGTTTTGCAGGAGCAGGAATGAATCAGAAGCAGAATATGAACAGCGTTATAAAGCAGGCTCAAAAGATGCAGGAGGAAATGGAGAAAATTCAGCAGGAAACCGAAGCTGAACAGGTTGAGGCGACTGCAGGCGGCGGAGCTGTTAAAGTGGTTATGTCAGGTAAAAAAGAACTTGTTTCAATCAAGATTGACCCTGATGCAGTTGATCCTGATGATGTTGAAACACTTGAAGATATGATAATCGCTGCTGTAAATGAGAGTATAGCAAAGGCTGATGAGTTAATGACAGAGCGAATGGGTGCAATAACAGGCGGATTGAATATCCCGGGATTATTCTGATGTATTCAGCGGTAATTGATGAACTGATAGAGAAGTTTGAGCGTCTGCCGGGTATAGGCCGTAAGAGTGCAGAGCGAATAGCTTTCTATATTTTAGAACAAATGGAAGATGCCGATGCAGAAAAAATGGCAGACACAATAGTTCGTGCAAAAAAAAGCGTAAAAATGTGCGAGTGCTGCCAAAACCTTACCGACGAAAGCCCATGCTCGATTTGTTCGTCGCACAAACGAGACAAGTCTATTATTTGTGTGGTAGAGGGTCCTGAGGATGTTTCAGCGATTGAGAACACACACGAATACAACGGCTTGTATCATGTTTTGCATGGTGCATTGTCGCCGATGGACGGTATCGGACCGGATGATATAAAAATTAATGAATTACTTTTACGCCTTGCAGATAGCGGGGTAGAGGAGGTAATTCTTGCAACAAATCCTACTGTTAACGGTACTGCAACGGCTGTTTATATATCCAAGCTACTCTCAAGCTTCGGAGTTAAGGTTACAAGGATTGCTCATGGCATTCCCATCGGCTCGGATATTGAATATGCCGATAAGATTACTATAATTAAAGCGATGGAGAGCCGTCGAGAAATGAACTGATATGTAGGGGGCGAATGTTATGATAAAAGACATTCAAGAAAAGATACTAAAGCTAAAAAAGGAAAACGATATTTGTATTTTGGCACATAGTTATGAGGCACACGAAATTCTTGAAATTGCAGATTTTACAGGTGATTCATATGCGTTAAGTGTTAAAGCAGCATCCGTTCCGAATAAAACTGTTATAATGTGCGGTGTCAGATTTATGGCGGAAACCGTAAAAATATTATCGCCTGAAAAGAAAGTCATTCTGGCAACCCCTGAGGCAGGCTGTGAAATGGCAGACCAAATGTCCAAATCTCTTATTGAACAGGTGAAAAATGATTACAAAGACTACACTGTTGTTGCTTATATCAACACGACTGCAGATTTAAAAACAGTTTGTGATGTATGCGTAACATCATCCTCGGCTGTGAATATTGTAAAAAACATTGAGAATAATAATATACTGTTTATTCCTGACGCAAACTTGGGTGCTTATGTTGCGAAATCCTTACCCGATAAGAACATAAAGCTGTTAAACGGCTGCTGCCCGGTTCACGCATCGGTTACAGCGGAGGATGTTAGAGCGGCAAAAGAGAAATACCCCAAAGCAGAACTTTTGGTTCATCCCGAGTGCTTACCGGAGGTTGTGGAGTTGGCAGATTATGTTGGCTCAACAGCGGGGATTATGGAATATGCAAGAAATACAGACGGAAAAGAGTTTATAATCGGAACAGAGTTAAGTATTGCAGAGCATCTTAAATATGAATGTCCCGACAAGAGATTTTATTATCTGTCGGACAAGCTTATGTGCAAGAATATGCGTCTTACAACGCTTATTGATGTGTTAAATTGCGTCGAAGGTTCTGGCGGTGAGGAAATTAATTTAAGCACAGAAACCATAGATGCGGCAAAAAAATGTATTGATGAAATGATAAGGCTAAACTATGAATAATAAAGCAATTATAGCAATGAGCGGCGGAGTTGACAGTTCCGTCGCTGCATTTTTAACCAAGCAAAACGGATATAAATTAAAGGGTGTAACACTTTCTCTTGAGGTAGGCTCGGAGGGTGATATTTCTGATGCGAAAAAAGTGGCTGAAAGAATGGGTTTCCCGCACGAAGTTCTCAATTTGCGTGAGGAATTTCAGAAAGAGGTTATAGACCGATTTATTGATGCTTATGAAAACTCAAGAACGCCCAATCCATGCGTTATATGCAACAAATATATTAAATTCGGTAGGCTGTTGGACTATGCTGAGGAAAATGGATATTCACATACTGCAACGGGACATTATGCACAGATTGAGTGCGTGAACGGACGATATATACTAAAAAAGGGCGTAGATAAAACAAAGGACCAAAGCTATGTTCTCTATTCATTAACACAGGAACAGCTTAAACATTCGTTGTTTCCGTTAGGCTCTTTAAGCAAGAATGAAGTCAGGGAAATCGCACTGGAAAACGGATTTGTAAATGCAAAAAAGAAAGAGAGCCAGGACATCTGTTTTGTCCCCGATGGTGACTATGCAGGATTTATAGAGCGATACTTGGGTAAGACTTATCCCGAGGGTAATTTTGTCGATTTTGACGGAAATGTTTTGGGAAGACACAAGGGCTTAATCAGATATACAATAGGGCAAAGAAAGGGGCTTGGATTGGCATTGCCCAAGCCTATGTATGTTTGTAAGCTTTGTACCGATAATAATTCTGTAATGCTTGGCGATAATGCGGATTTGTTTTCAAATACGCTTGATGCCTATGACATAAATTTGATAACAACCGATAAATTAGACAGCGCAATCAGAGCTGAAGCAAAGGTCAGGTACAGCCAGAACGCACAAAAGGCGACCGTATGGCAAACTGATGACAACGAATTGCATATTGAATTTGACGAGCCGCAACGAGCTATAACAAGCGGTCAGGCGGTCGTGTTATATGACGGTGAAACAGTAATCGGCGGAGGAACTATTAAATAAATGGCTGATAGATTTGTAAGGACAAGAATGGTGTTGGGTGACGACGCTATGGAGCGGCTTAAAAATGCAAGAGTTGCACTTTTTGGTGTAGGCGGTGTCGGAGGATATGCCCTTGAAGCATTGGTTAGGAGCGGCATCGGGGAGATAGACATTTTTGATAATGATACGGTTAATATTTCAAATATCAATCGACAGATTATTGCACTTACCGATACAGTAGATATGCCAAAAGTCGAAGCAGCGAAAGCTCGTGCAGTATTAATCAATCCCGAGATTAAAATTAATGCATATCAATGCTTTTATATGCCCGACAATGCTTGTGACTATGATTTTTCAAAGTATTCGTATATAATTGACGCTATTGATACCGTAACGGCTAAAATTGAGCTTATAATGCGTGCAAAAGCGGCAGATGTGCCAATTATAAGCTGTATGGGAACAGGAAACAAGCTTGAAGCGTCAATGCTTGAAGTAACTGATATTTCAAAAACAGAGATGTGTCCGCTTGCAAGGACTATGCGGCGTGAACTCAAAAAAAGAGGTATAAAATCCCTTAAGGTTGTGTATTCAAAAGAACAGCCCATAGTTCCGAAAGAGGCACTAAAAACCGAGTCGGGCAAGTCTGTTCCCGGTTCAACTGCGTTTGTTCCTGCCGTGGCAGGGCTTATTGCGGCAGGCGAAGTTGTTAAGTATATTTCAAAAAATCTCCCCGAATGAGGAGATTTTTTAGGATTTCTAAATGAGGTAGATTATGATTAAGTTATATGATGAGGATAGTTACATAAACGAATTTTCGGCAGAGGTTGTCGAATGTATTCCGAATAACGGCAATTATAGAATTGTGCTTGATAAAACGGCGTTTTTTCCGACAGCGGGCGGTCAATTATGCGACAGCGGAACAATTTTGGGTGAAAGTGTTATTAGCGTTGAAATAGAAAATGAAACTGTTTATCATATAATGAAAAATCCAATTAATATTGGTACGACCGTCATCGGCAAAGTTGATTGGGATATTCGTTTTCGGAAAATGCAGCATCATTCAGCAGAGCATATTGTTTCAGGCTTGGCTCATACTATGTTTGGCGTTAGCAATGTAGGATTTCATTTAAACGATAAAGAGGTAACTATCGACTATGATAAAGAACTGTCGCATGATGATATTTTGCAGCTTGAGCGTGCTGCGAATATTGTTGTGCAAAAGAATATTCCGATAATTGCGGAATATCCCGATATTGATACTCTTAAAAAAACAGATTATCGAAGTAAGAAAGAACTTACGGGTGATATAAGACTTGTCACGATACCTGATATTGATGTATGTGCTTGCTGTGCACCGCATGTGAGGAGTACAGGCGAAATAGGAGTTATTAAGCTCAAAGACGCAATGCGTCACAGGGGCGGTATGCGATTGTATATGATTTGCGGGAATGATGCACTTTATGATTACGAAAGTATGTATAATAATGCTCGTAAAATATCTGCTTTGCTATGTGCCAAGCAAGATGAAATTTCAGATGGTGTTGAGCGAGTTATGGACGAGCTGGAGGCTATGAAACAAAAATATTCGGCACTTTCAAAACAACTTGCAAGCCTAAAAGCTGAAATCATACCCGAAACAAAAGGAGTATATTGTGTTTTTGATGATATGCAGGATGCGGACAGTATGCGGATTTTGGCTAACACAGCCAAAGACAAATGTGGTATTATTGCGGTGTTTTCGGGTAATGACAAAAATGGGTATAACTACATAATTGCATCCGAAACGGTAAATTTACAAGATTTGTCAAAGACAATTAACAAGGCACTTAACGGACGGTGCGGGGGAAGTCCGAAAATGATACAGGGGCTTCTTAATAGTAAACGATCCGAGATTGAGGAGTTTTTTTACACCACCCTTTTTAACAACGATTTTTAATTC
>JAXJPK010000247.1:0-6274 GCA_036311705.1 Clostridia bacterium | reverse complement strand
TTTATGTGAGGTCAGCTTTCCAACATATTCCCGATTGGTACGAGGATAGCCTGCTTCAGCGTTATGAAGATACATACTTCCCTGAACATATGGAAAATGCAGGCAGAGCTTCCTATGTAGAGCGTAATCAGGAAATGATAAACAATTCTGATTTCTGCATTGTGTACTACGATGAAAATTATGCACCACCGAGAAGAAGAAACAGCAAACGAGATTTGTTTGATTATCAGCCTAAAAGTGGAACTGCTGTTGCATATAGTTATGCCTTAAAAATGGGTAAAAATATTATAAATATGTTTTCAGATGCTTCGTTGTTAAAGTGCTGAAAAATGACAAAATATATTGTAAAATTTATAGTTTAGTGCTATAATTATTATGCATAATTAGATGAGGAAATATATGCTGAACAACTGTATTTGACTTGATATGAGAATGAATGATGTCAAATATAGCATTAAGGTGTGATGATATGAAGAAAATTTTATTATTTATTATTGTAATTATGATATGTTCAACAAGTGTTTTTGCTTCATCGATATACGTAGATAAAGAAACAGGAACGGAAATTACTTTGCCTGACAATTGGTCTGAAGTTCCTCTTCTTAAAGAGCGACAATATATTGATGCCAAATTTATGAATAGCGATGAAACAGCAATTGTTACATATGGAAGTTATGACCTGACATCAGAAGGCTTTTCGGAAGATGAAGCAAAAGAACTTCGTGCGTATCTAAATATGTCTTATATGACCATTGATGATGCAAAAGAATATTTTGGCGAAGAAGGGTTTAGTAATATTGAAAAGGTAACATATAATGGTGTTGATTATTTCAAAGCAGAAATGAAAACCACACAAACCATAGAAGGACAACAATATGAAGTTGAGCAAATTCAATTTATCCATTTTAACAATGGGTGGAGCTACAGCTTTATGATTGAAAAATTAGGATATTATGCGTCTTACAATGATTTTAAATCATTAATAGAAAGTGTTAAATATCCACATTCTAATGAGTTTGACTATAAAAATTCGGACTTATCTAGCAATGCAAAAACGGCTTTATCATATTATGAGTTGTTTCAACAGGGACCTGCGGTATATATTCCTATTATATTGATAATGTTACTAATCACACTTGTGGCGTACGCAATTTTTCCGTTAATCTTTGCTTTTACACGTAAAAAAGTTATAACTAAAACAAAGTATAATATTTTTTGTTATGGAATCAACTTTTTAGTAATGTTCTTCTTTATTATAGTAAATGGAAAATCATCCGGTAGTCCATATTTTTTGTGGACTTGCATTTTCTCTGTTGTTGGCACAAATATCTTGAAAAGAAGACGTGTGTTAGAGGGGTATCAGCCTTTAGTATCGGCTTTTCAGGATGACGAAGAAACAAACACTACACCAAGTAGTAATATAGTTGATGAAACTATAACTGATGAAAATAAAGAAAAAATACAGATAAATGTGTGCAAAAAATGCGGTGCATCTATTGAAGAACATAGCAGGTTCTGTCATAAATGCGGCACAAGGCTTCACGAGGAGGAATAGAAAATGTTTGGTAAGAGTAACGAAAATTTGGAATTAACTATGCTGCGTAATCAAAAATATAATATTGCAACTATGGAAGGCTTGGGCATGAAATGGTATAAATTCAATATATATTTTAGATTATTTTTTTCTATAATTGTTCTTTTATCTGATATAGCAAGTATTCCAATGAATTATGGTGATTCTTGGGGAATTAGTTGGAATGTAGATGTATATCTTTGCTTTGCAATCGTGTTTGATATAATTTTAATTGTTGGGGCAATTTTAACAAGACATTGGCTTGCTTTTTTTGATAGAAAGGGTGTGCAATCTTATTTTATAACTCAATATTTGAGTCAAGTCGTGCTATTTATAGCTATTCTCATTTTCTTAGGTATTAATGAAGAATCTTTTTCTCAAACATTTGGAAGATTGATAGCTTATGGAATCTTCTTTGCAATCGAGCATAAGTATTGGAAAAAACGTATTCACCTTTTTGGCAATGCTAATAAAGCTACATATGTACATGATAGTGAAAAAAGAGATAACACTCAAGCAGAAGCAACGAGCTTTAAGAAATTTACAGTGCGTATTTATGATACGGTTAATCATACCATTCGAAACGAAGAAAGAGCTATAGATATTAATAAATTTCCAACTGAAAAGTATGCGGAAGATGGAATATATTATGCTATAGAAAAAATGAACAATGACCATAAAGTTAGAGTTTACTGTTCCAAAGATAATTGGCAAAGCCAAGTTGATAATCAGCCTGCCGAAAATAGCAAGATTAGATTTTGCAGGAAATGTGGATTTGAACTGATTGAGGATAGTGAGTTTTGTAGTCAATGTGGAACAAAAATCATTAATAATACGGAGATGAAAGAAAATGAAGTGCCATAATTGTGGGCATCTTTTGCCCGAGGATAGTGAATTTTGTCAATACTGTGGCAAAAAAATTATTAATGAGTTGCCACTTCAAGATAATGCAGATGAGAAAAACATTGTTGAATCTATCGGTATAAATGAAAATGTCGAAGTAAATTCAAGCAATGTAAAAAAAGCAGCAGTACAGGTGATTCCGAGTGCTATTGTGAAAAATCCGCTAGTAGAAACTGTTGATGACTCACAAGAAAATAATATAAAGAAAAAATATAGAACTAAGTTTTGCAAGTTGTGTGGTGGTCAAATCGATGACCACACAAAAAAGTGTAGTGGTTGCGGAAAACAATATTTTAAAGGAATTAAATTCAATAAATTTTTAATGACAATTATTGTTTTATCCGCAATTATATTAATATCTGTAATTATAAATATAGTTCAATTTATAGAAATAGAAAATCTTACAGATAAAGTGGAATCCCAAATAAGCATAATTTCATCTCAAAAGAGCAGAATTGATATACTTGATAAAAAAAGCAGCTACTATGACACAATATGTCGTGAACTGAGTTATGGTAATCTTGGATATGCTTCTAATAATTTTAGAGTTAGCGAAAGTGTCATTTTAGTTGATAAAAATGAAAAAGATAGAAAATTTACGCTAACAACAAGTTGGTCCGGAAGTGGAAAAGTTTCTGTTTCCTATTCAGGTTATAGTGCTAAAGTTTCATTCGATAATGAATCGTGGAATAATTCAACTAAAATGACTGTTGAACCGAAAATGGAGGGGATTACGGTCGTAAAGTTTAGCAATGATGTAAATTCACAAACTTTTAAGATGATAATTATTGTTAAAAACTAAATCCTTTGGAGGTAAATTATGGGATTGTTTAATTTCTTTAAGAAAAAGCCAAAACATGAAGATCTTGTTCGAGCTGTTTATACTTTCATCGAGAATAAGGATAAAAAACTTGTTAATATTCTTTACCCGGGAGGGATAGAGGAATTAGGTAAAATAATTATATCTTTATCTTTGATATGTAAAATTGAATTGGAGAAATGTCCGCCGGAAACATATTTAAAATTGGGCGAATTATACTCAATGACAATGTTACAATGCGGATTCAAAGACAAGGATATCAAAGAAATTGTTGCATTCTTAAAAAGTAAGTATGCAGGAATAGTTGTTACCGATGAAATAGGCATAGGTCTCTTTGTGTTTTGCAAGTTGCATTCTGAGGACAAGACCTTTTTCCTTAATAATGAATCATCTATAAATCAATTTGCGTTTTATGTTGCAGCACAGATTAATGCCGAAGAAATTACAAAGAGTAATATTTCGGTGTTAGAAAATAACCTATCGGATGATGATTATGGATTGGTAGAAACAAAACCTATTTATGTTTCAAGTGCTGTAGGAGCTAGACATTATCTAGAAAATTTATGTGGTATGTGTGGTGAATATTTATTTTGGGAGCGAGTTGGAACTGTTGATGTAGATGGGATAAATGGTATAGTTGATATTTATGAGGCTAAAACAACGGCAGGTGATTGTTATATAAAACTTTACTTAAACCTGTATGCACCATCCACATCTACAACCATACCAAAAGGACTATCATCTAAAGAAGAAATTGCTAAGAAGTTGTCAAAATTCGAAGAAATAATGAATGTTGAAAACTATGATAGCAATAAAATACGTAGTACACTATTTAGAAATCAGCAGTTTGATGATTCGGAATACGGATTAAGTGAGCGTAACCCAATTATAACATCTTCTGATAGTGCTACTGAAAGTTATCTTGCTCGCTTAAGAAGTGCAAATAAAGAATTGCTTTTTTGGGTAAAAGAAGGAACGATGATTGTTAATGACATAAATGGTATTTCAAATGTTCCTGTTGATATATATCAATTGTTTTTACACGGTGAGAAACTTTTGAAGATATATATTTGTTCATATGGTCGTGACTCTTCAAATGTTCCTCAAAATCTATCTCTTGCAGAAAAGCCTTTACCCGGGCATAGTGGTGACTTGAATAAAGAAGCATTATCTCAAAATAAATCAATAGAAATAATATTAGCACTACAAAAGCTTGACTGGGAAAATGAAGAATTAAAGAAAATACGCAAAAAAGAGGAACTCAATAGAAAACAAAAAATTCAAGAAATTATCTTTGGCGTTATTAAAAAATATCCAGACACTTATCTGAAAGAATTTTCTGCATTGTTAGACCAACCTTTAGATATTTCATCAATTTGTGAGCTTATTCACCACAAGGATAAATTTGAGAAAAAAGTTCCAAAGTGTGATGTTAACAGTGATGAGATGTATGATTTTAATTATGTGTTTAATTTCTTAAAATCTACAATTTCAAAGCCATCTAATATCCTACCTTCACCCGAGGAAGCTGTTGATTTAGCAAAGGAAAACGAAATGACTGTTGAACAGTATATGGCGATGAAAGCTTTAGAAAACGAAAATGCACAAATATTATATGACAGACAGATAGAAAATTTTAAGAAGTGGTCAAAACAAGCGGAAGAATTACAAAAAGAATATCCGCAGTTTTTAATTCAGCAAGAATATATGATAGAAGAGTTTAAAACTATATTGAATATTTCTGATGTTAAAACGGCGTATGAAATTATTCATTTTCCTGAATTATATACTTTGAGTAAGAAGGAGGAACTTTCTAAAGAAAATAGTGACACTCTGTTCTGTCGCAAGTGTGGAACTAAAATTCCGGGTGATAGTGTATTCTGTTATAAATGCGGGCAAAAAGTAGAAAAGTAAGCATAGGGAAAGTGGTATATATGAAAAGAATAATAAGGTCAATTATAGCCGTTGCATTATTGTCTATAGTTTTTGGCTGTTCATTATGCGGTTGCTCTAGTTCGGATTATGAGGCCTCAAGTGATTATAAGCAGTTACTTGAAAAATATGATGAACTCGAAAACAAGTATGAGGAAATAGCAAAATATGAAGAATTATACAATGAAGCCGAAGGAAACTATGAAAATTTATTAGATGAATTTGAGTCTGTTACGAGTTACTATGAAGAACTTTGCGATGCCTATGGGTATCTTACATACGATGATGTATATGATACAAGTCCTAAAAATTACTATTCTAAAAATATTAGGCACGAGGATTGGCTTTGTGATTTTTTCAATAAAAATACACAATATTATTCTAGTAATTATGATGCATCAATTGAAAGCTGTAAAAATTGCTGTGACGATGAGGAATGGCGTTGGTATTTTCTCGATGAAAAGACAGGAATATTTCATGAACCATATGCAGGTGAGGAATGCCTTGATGTTGGCACAAAAAACTTCAAAACACCGAATAGGAATTATAGGTCGGTTAAATATAGTTCTGCGATAAAAGCTAACTATACTCCATGTTCAAAATGCATAACCGAGTAACGCACATAATCACTTTAAAGTGTGATTGTGACACCAATGGTGACACAATTTTCAGCATAGAACTTTAATAACTATTTTCAGCAAAGCACTTGAAATATTTGCTTATTTATGGTATCATAATAAATATCAAGTGACAAATATCGTATGGTATGCGTGATACTTGGTGTGATACTATTTTGATACTAAAAAATTAAACAAAGCAAAAGAATATGGAGATTTGAGAGAAAAAATTTGAATATTTCCATAGAATACTAAACAGATTTGTTTAGTATTAGAAAAACTTTGCCGAGTGGGAATAAAATGAAAAATCCCCGAAAGCCTTGAAATATCAGGGTTTTCGGGGGTTCTTTTTGGGTCTGCGGAAAAAGTTGTGTAAGCAATATCTGACAACACTCGACAAGGCGAAAATTACAGGTATAAGCTTAATAT
>JAXJPK010000246.1:0-16068 GCA_036311705.1 Clostridia bacterium | reverse complement strand
ATGTCGCCCTTTTTATGACGCTCCTCATATTCAATATGATGCTCCTTTGCAACCTTTCGAGCCTCCTCCAATGAATTTATCTCATTGAAGTCGACGCCTGCATACTTCTTAACAGCATCAAGCATTGTGATACGCTCAAACGGCTTACCCAAATCCATTTCTATACCGTTATATACAATCTTTGTTGTACCAAGAACTTCCTGTGCGACATGACGATACAGATTTTCAGTTAAATCCATCATACCGTGATAATCTGTATATGCCTGATACAATTCCATAAGCGTAAATTCGGGGTTGTGGCGAGTGTCAAGACCCTCATTTCTGAAAACTCTGCCTATTTCGTAAACACGCTCCATACCACCGACTATCAATCGCTTTAAGTAAAGCTCAAGTGATATTCTAAGCTTGAATTCCTCATCCAACGCATTGAAATGTGTTTCAAAAGGACGAGCCGCCGCACCGCCTGCATTTGAAACAAGGACAGGCGTTTCAACCTCCAAAAAGCCCTGAGCGTCAAGATATCTGCGGATAGCTGAAATTATCTTTGAACGCTTTATAAATGTATCCTTAACATCTGCGTTCATAATAAGGTCAACATAACGCTGTCTGTATCTCAAGTCCGTATCCGACAAGCCGTGAAACTTCTCGGGAAGCGGCTGAAGTGATTTTGACAAAAGCACAATCTTTGCCACTCTGACCGAAATCTCACCTGTTTCGGTTTTGAACACTTCACCTGTTGCTCCAATAATATCACCTATATCGAGCTTTTTAAATCTATCATATTCCTCATCGCCCAAAATATCTTTTTTGGCAAAAATCTGAATACGGCCCTCACGGTCAGCCAAATCACCAAATCCGACTTTTCCCATACGGCGTTTAGACATAAGTCTGCCTGCAAGGGTTACGGTTTTGCCCTCGTATTCGTCATAATTCTCTCTTATTTGGGCAGTGTTCTCCGTTTTGTCAAACTTCGTAATCTGAAACGGGTCCATACCTGCATCTACATATTCCTGAAGCTTATCTCTGCGATTCTTTAGTATCTGCTTCAATCTTGAACTATCCTGCTGTTCCATTTATATTCCTCCAAATTGTTATTCCGTTATATTATACAATATATCTTAAACTTTTTCAATAGTTTTTTATTACATATATACTTCCGGTTTCAATATACCGATATAGTCAAGCTGTCTATACTTTTCATCCATATCAAGGCCGTAGCCCACAACAAACTCATCAGGGATATCTGTACCGATATATTCAACCTCAACATCATGCGTACGGCGTGACGGCTTTGACAAAAGAGATGCGATAGCAACCCTTTTTGCTCCTCTTTTTTTCATTTCGTCCTTAATTAGACTTAAAGTGCGTCCGCTGTCAACAATATCCTCTATTATCAGGACATTTTTATCACGAATATCACCATCAATATCCTTTTTAATGTCTATATTTCCGCTTGATACTGTTCCACTACCATAACTTGATGCCTGCATAAAGTCCATTTTAACATTCATTGTTAAACAACGAATCAAATCCGCCGCAAACATAACACTTCCTTTAAGAATTATTACTGCAACGAGTTCTTCATTTGCAAAATCGTCGTTAATGCGAGCAGCAATATTATGAACCATTAGGTCAAGCTCCTGTTTTGTGAACATTATTTCTTTGATATCCTCGTGAATACGCATGACAATACCTCTTTCATTTGTAATTTATTTTTCCATATTTTAAATATGGTATTTCATATATATCTAACAAAAATGCGGGCAAAATAACCCAAGAGGTGATATATATAAAACTATTCGTATTAGTTATTATAATATTTTCTTGGTTTGTCCCCGTCCACGCAGAAGACAGCAGCAAACCCGAATTAATTTCAGTCATAAAATCATGTGCCGATATTGGCGAATATGATTTCAAAAACTATGATATTGACTCGCTCACAAGGCGAATACTTTATACTTACCGCAATTTCGAGATTATAACCGACTCTGCACCCAATGCTCAAGTATCCGATAATCTGAAAATGTGCAGAAGCGATTTTATTAAAGAAGCGATGTATAACGCGTTGCGGATTACAGCTCCGTCGCCGACGCCCGACAAACTCACCGAGCTTGGCTACTGCGAAAATAACGGCTACTACTATTTCTACGGCGGGTACACAAAATACTATGCAACCGATGTCCACGAAATTGTGAAAACAATTCCTGCAGACGATGGCTCGATGTATGTGATTTTCTCCGACACATACTATGAGTCGGGCAAAGACCCCGTTTTTGAATACAGCAGTGCACATATTGCCAAGGATGAGTTGGGCTACTATATTCTATCCATAAATATGGGCAAAGTCCTTGATGAATCATACTATGCCGAGAATGAATCCGATGATTACGCTAATCCGTATATTCTATCGCAATATTTACCGCTGATTATCGGTGTATCAGCCCTGATTTTATCATTCGTCGCATTATATATATTCATTCTGCGGCGGTGATTATTTCAACAGCTTATCAAGCTCGTCCTCTATTGCCTTTCTGTCCATCTTTTTGCCGATAAACACAAGCTTAATCATTCTGTCGCCGACCTTTTCGTCCCAATTCTTTAGGATGGAAGGGTCGTTCTTAATAAACTCCTCAAGCTGTTTTTTCGGTGCAGATGCAAACCAACGACCGTTTTCAGATAGGTTAATCTGTCTACCTGCCTGTTCAAGCACAAATGACATTTTATCGTCAATATCAAGCCATACGATACCCTTGCAGCGGATTACATTTGCAGGGAATTTCTCGCTTAACCAGCTTCTCAGCTTTGCAAGCTTGAACGGACGGCGGCGTGTATAAACAAACGAGCCGATTCCATATTCCTCTGCCTCGCCCTCGCCGCAATGGCAATGGTCATGATGATGGTGATGATGTCCTTTGCCGTGACAGCATTCGTGGTCACCATCATGGTTGTGGTCATGGCAACAGCATTCGTGGTCATCATCATGGTCATGGTCATGACAACAGCACTCGTGGTCATCATCATGGTCATGATCGTGGCAACAACATTCGTGATCGTCCTCATGATCGTGGTCGTGTTTTTCCTCTTCATCAGCCTTTTCAAACTCTTCTATCCAACCTGCCGATGCAAATGTTTTATCATAATCAAATTGCTTTGAATCAAGAATATCATCTAAATCAACCTTGGCATAATCGGTTTCTATAAGCTTTGCTTTAGGTTGAAGAGCTCTGACAACGGCACGGACTTTCTTTAAGTCTGCCTCATCTATTTCCGACACCTTGTTAATAACGATAGTTGAGCAAAACTCTATCTGCTGAACAAACAGATTTTCAATGTCCTCCTCGTCGTTATCAGCCATAAGCCTTTCTCCGCTTGCAAATTCATCTCTTAAACGCAATGCGTCAACAACAGTTATAACTCCGTCAAGACGAACTATAGGCGGTATTTCGCTATCGGGGACTGTTCCGTCCATCATTGCGATTGTTTGTACTATCGGCATCGGCTCACAAATACCACTTGCCTCGATTAGAATATAGTCAAATTTACGGCTCTTTACAAGCTCTGCAATCTGCTGCATCAAATCTGTTTTAAGTGTGCAGCAAATACATCCGTTTGTTAAAGGCACCAGGCTATCATCCTTTTCGGTTACAACTCCGCCCTTTTGAATTAACGATGAGTCGATGTTCACTTCACCAATATCGTTAACTATGACTGCCACCTTGTATCCCTCTTGATTTGACAGGATATGATTCATAAGCGTTGTCTTTCCTGCTCCCAAATAACCTGTAAGCAAAGTAATAGGAATTCTGTTCATTTCACTTTTCACCCTTTCAATAAGCATCTGATATTGCTCCGTGCTTTTCGTAATTCTTTACGGAGGTCACTTTATTTTCACTGTCAACAAATACCACTTTGGGCTTATACCCTTCCGCTTCATCTGCATCCATTTGTGCGTATGCCATAATTATAACCACATCACCTTTATTTATAAGCTTTGCGGCTGCACCGTTAAGGCACACAACACCCGAGCCGGGCTCTCCTGCTATTGTGTATGTTTCAATGCGAGATCCGTTTGTTACATCAACAACCGCCACTTTCTCATACTCCAATATCCCCGAAACCTCGAGCAACGATTTATCTATCGTAATACTTCCTACATAATCCACATTTGCCTCGGTGACAACAGCACGATGAATTTTACTTTTAAGCATTGTGAGTATCATTAATACTGCCTACTCCCTTCTCAATAATAAAATTATCTATAAGTCGAGTTTTTCCTATATAAACCGCAATAGCACATAAAATCCCCACATCTGTTCTGTTTGTGGACTCTAAATTATCAAGGTCTACTATTTCCACATAATCAATCTTTGCAAGCGGTTCTTTCTCTATTTCGCTAATTATGGCATTCTTAACGGCTTGAGCCTCTTTTTCGCCATTTTCTATCATTTCTTTTCCAATTTTCAAGGAACGGGACAGACACAACGCCGCACTGCGTTCCTCTGCGTTGAGGTATGTGTTACGGGAGCTTTTCGCAAGCCCGTCCGATTCACGAATTATAGGACAACCAATAATTTCTATATCAAAGTTCAAATCCTTAACCATTTTTTTAACAACAATAAGCTGTTGTGCGTCCTTTTCGCCAAAATACGCACGGTCGGGTGTTACGATATTAAAGAGCTTTGAAACAACCGTACAAACACCGTTGAAGTGTATGGGGCGCGTTTTTCCGCAAAGTCCTTTTGTTATCTTATCCACGCTTATTGTTGTGAGCGGTGATGAATACATTTCATCAGGCTCGGGATTGAATATTATATCCGCACCTGCCTCCTCACAAAGACGAGCATCTTTATCTATATCTCTCGGATATGCTTCAAAATCCTCGTTAGGCCCGAATTGTGTCGGATTTACAAAATCCGATACAACCACCACATCATTTTCTTTAGCCGCACGAACTATGAGAGATTTGTGTCCCTCATGCAAGAACCCCATTGTCGGAACAAAACCTATTGTTTTCCCGTTGCGTCTTGCATCCTTTACGAATTCCCGTACTTCTTTGACAGTTTTTACAACAGGTATCATTATTCCGTTTCCCTCCAATGCTTTATCTCTTCCATTATCTCGCTGTCTATTTTAAAGGAATGTTCCGCAGTCGGGAACTTCCCGTGCTTTACTTCGTAATTATAATCTACAAATGCGTTTCGTATCATTTCTCCCGCATTCAGGTAACACTTTACGAATTTTGGTGTAAAGTCGTTGTATATACCTGTCAGGTCCTGATATACAAGCACCTGACCGTCACACCCCACTCCTGCACCGATTCCGATTGTGGGGATAGACAAGAGCTTTGAAATATACTCTGCAAGTTCCGCCGGAACGCACTCAAGCACAATAGCGAAAGCTCCTGCTTGTTCAAGTGCCAATGCATCCGTAATAAGTTTTTTTGCCGCCTCAACCGTTTTTCCCTGAACCTTAAATCCACCGAACGCATTCACACTTTGAGGAGTCATACCCAGATGTCCGCAAACAGGGATAGATGCATTCACTATTGCCTTAATATGCTCGGCAAATTCCGTACCGCCCTCAAGTTTAACAGCAGCGGCCCTTCCCTCTTTAATTAGTCTTCCTGCATTTTTAACAGCATCATACACAGATGTCTGATACGACATAAAAGGCATATCACAAATAACAAGGGCATTTTTTGCTCCTCTTACAACCGCAGAACAATGATGTATCATATCCTCCATCGTTACTGACAGTGTATCGGGATACCCAAGCATTACCATTCCAAGTGAATCTCCGACAAGAATTGAGTCTATGCCCGATTCATCTACAAGTCGTGCGGTCGAATAATCATATGCAGTAACCATTGAGATTTTATCGCCGCTGTTCTTCATCGTTCTAAAATCAGCCGATGTAATTTTCATATTCAAGCTCCTTTCAAAAACAAACTTTGCGAGTCCATACCAAATATGGTTACAGCACGCAAATTTATTTTATAGAGTTAATTATATCACATCATCATCACAAATACAAGAGCTTAACGAAAAAAACCGCCAATTAATGACGGTTTTTTGACAGTAATATGTTTTCTGATGTTCTATATAATGCTCTATGAATAAGTTATTATTCCTCAGCGGATGTCTCTAATACACTGTGATATTCCGCAAGGATAGCCTCTTCAAGTTTAACACGCATTTCACGGTTAATTGGATGTGCAATATCCTTGAACTCGCCGTCCTGCGTTTTCCTGCTTGGCATTGCTGTAAACAGCTTCTCTTGCCCTTCAATAATTTTTATATCGTGCACTACAAAGGAGTTGTCAAAGGTTACAGATACTACTGCTTTCATTTTACTTTCAGCAGAACTGTCGGTCAGAATTTTTTTAACTCTGATGTCCGTAATCTCCAATATTCTCACCACCTTCCCCATTTACAAGGTTTATTTTTTTCTTGTAGTCTGTCCAGTGATGCCTTTTCCCATACAAAGAATTATTATGAAAACATAATCCTCTATGATATTATTTTATCTCATTTTTTTTAATTTGTCAAGCTTTTTGTACAATTATTTTGATATAAAAGGTCCTTTTTTGTAAGGAATATAAAAAATATTAAAAAATAGTTTCACTTTTTAAGATTTTGGTATATAATAGATATATAAAACATATACTGGGTGTTAATTTCGCAGAAAGGAAAAAAAATGCAAAGATTTGATATAAACAGTCTTGAAAAAAATTCGCATATACATTTTATAGGTATAGGCGGAATAAGTATGAGCGGTCTTGCCCATATTGCTATATCAAACGGATTTAAAGTTAGCGGAAGCGACCGCACAAAAACCCCCATAACCGATAAGTTAGAGGCAGAGGGGGCAGTAATTAGTGAAGGGCATGATGCAAAAAACCTCACAGGTGTGGATCTTGTTGTACATACCGCAGCGGTTAAAGCAGACAATCCCGAAATGGCAGAGGCAATAAAACAAAATATTAAGCTTATTGACAGAGCCGAATTTCTCGGTGCATTGATGAAAAATTATAAACATTCCATAGGCGTTGCCGGTACGCATGGTAAAACTACTACCACATCTATGCTTGCACACGCTTTAATCTATGCAGACACCGACCCCACTATTTCGGTTGGCGGCGAGCTTGATTTGATTGACGGAAACATCCGTTGCGGAAATTCGGATATGTTTGTAACAGAGGCTTGTGAATATACAAACAGTTTTTTGAAATTCTATCCAACCATAGCACTAATCACAAACATCGAGGAGGACCATTTGGACTTCTTTTCGGGAATTGAAATGATTCGCCAAAGCTTTCGTGAATATGCCGAATTAACTCGTGATAAAGGCTCTGTTGTGGCATATGGTGAGGACGAGAATATCAAGATTGCGTTAAGAGATTCAGGGCTTGATATTATCACATACGGCATTGGAGAGAATAATGACTACTATGCTGCAAACATTGAATACCATGCAGGCTATCCATCATTTGATGTGATAAATAACGGTGTTAAGATTTGTAAAGTATCACTAAATGTACCGGGTGAGCATAATATCTTGAATGCACTTGCCACCATTGCCGTTTGTCGGCTTTTAAATGTTGATGCAAAAACAGCGGCAAAAGGTATAGAAACCTTTAAAGGTACTCATCGCAGATTTGAAAAGAAGGGTATTTTAAACGGTGCAATAGTACTTGATGACTATGCACATCACCCAACAGAAATAAAGGCAACGCTAAAAGCCGCAAAATCGTTCCCACACACTCGGATACGCTGCATTTTCCAGCCGCACACATATTCAAGAACACGCACATTATGGGATGATTTTGTGACGGCTTTTGATGAAACCGATGAATTAATTCTTACGCATATTTATGCTGCACGGGAAGCTTATGACGGCGTAACTGACCCCGACAGACTTGCAGCCGAAATCAAAGAGCGTGGCATAGATTCAAAATATATGGATGATTTTTCTGATATTGAAAAATATATAATGGACACCGCTCGTCCCGGTGATATAATCTTTACAATGGGTGCAGGCGATGTAACGGAAATCGGAAATAACCTATTTAACAAAGACTAAAAAAGTCACTACAGCAACTTCAGCGAGTTGATAAACTACATTACAACAGATAAAAAAAGTGAGGAAATACCTCACTTTTTTTGTTTATATTGTAAGTTCTGTTTCCTTATCAAAGAAATGAATCTTGTTAACATCAAAGCCAACCTTAATCTTGTCGCCTGACTTTGCTGTTGAACGAGGATTAACTCTTGCAGTAAATGCATTTCCGTTAATGCTGAGATATAGATAAATCTCTGCACCCATCATTTCTGTAACTTCAACATCTGCATCAACTGTAGCCTCGGGATATGTTGACAAGAACGCCTCTTCATCATGTACATCCTCTGGTCTTACACCCATAACTACCGTCTTTCCTTCGTAATCAGCAAGCTTAGCTGCTTTACCGTCAGGAATCTTAATCGAGTTATCGCCAAACACGGCATACAAATCATCCTGCTTCTTCTCGATTGTTACATCCACAAAGTTCATCTGCGGTGAACCAATAAAACCTGCGACAAACTGATTGCAAGGATTATTATAAAGATTTTCAGGTGTATCAATCTGCTGAACAAAACCATCCTTCATTACGACAATTCTTGTACCCATTGTCATAGCCTCTGTCTGGTCATGTGTTACATAAATAAATGTAGTATTAAGCTTTGCATGAAGCTTCTTGATTTCTGTTCTCATTGCTACACGAAGCTTTGCATCAAGATTTGAAAGCGGTTCATCCATCAGGAATACCTTAGGCGAACGAACTATCGCACGACCCATCGCAACTCTCTGTCTCTGACCGCCTGACAATGCCTTGGGCTTTCTGTCAAGCAAATGCTCAATATCAAGAATCTTTGCAGCTTCCGTAACTCTCTTCTTGATTTCAGCCTTAGGAGTCTTACGAAGCTTTAGTGCAAAAGCCATATTATCAAATACTGTCATATGCGGATACAATGCATAGTTCTGGAAAACCATTGCTATATCTCTGTCCTTCGGAGCTACATCATTCATTAGCTTTCCGCCTATGTACAATTCACCCTCTGAAATTTCCTCAAGACCTGCAATCATTCGCAATGTTGTTGACTTACCGCATCCTGACGGTCCAACAAGAATTATGAACTCCTTATCAGCAATATCAATGCTGAAATCGCTGACCGCTGTCACATTTCCTGCATATTTTTTATAGATGTTTTTTAATTGTAAATCTGCCATCTTATATTCTCCCTCTTATTTATATAAATTTTAATCTCGAGTCAAATGACGCATCAACTGTAATCGCACAAGGATGCAGTCCTCTCACAGTATTTATGATAACATATTTCAATTTAAAATGATAGTCTTATATTTAACAAAAAAATTAAATATAATTTGTATAAACTTCACAAGGTAAAAAAATCCTTATTTTAAGCCATTTCTTTTGTATGTTTTGCATATGTGTAGAATGTACATAAACAGCCCTTAAGTGATGCTTTTCTTTAATAAAAATGCACTATCTCCACATAATTCTTATTTATTATCCTTATCAAGGAAAATATATACATATTTGTACCCTAACTGTACAGCATTTGAATATTCCTCATCAGACAATCTGCTGTGCAAATATTGTTTCAAACCTTCTTTATCAGAAGCATAAGTTTTAAGAGTACTAAGATTTAGTTTTGACATTATTTTAGTAAAGGTTGAAAATTCAGATGCAGTCATTTTCGCTTTCAGCTTATCATAAACCGAGGCAACAGTTTTTGGAGTTTCAGTTTCCTCTGTTTCTGATTGTTCAAGCACTTTTTCAGCAGTTATAATATCCTCTGATTGAATTCTGTCTGAAGTACGCTCATCGCTATAACGCACATCAGCCTTTCCGCCGCTGCCGTCTTTTTCCCTGATAATTTCAGCTCCGACCTTGTTTGATGCGTATCTCGCACTGACAGAGCTGCTTAAATTTCCAGAATCAAGATCCTTTGCCTTATCCTTCTCCTCGAGAATTTTTTTTGCATACTCCACATCATCACGATAATAATCGTTATACATACGCACAAAATTTGCATATGTTTCATCGTCAATAACACCATCATCATGAAGATTTACAGCTTCATCATACAACGAATTCAAAACTTCATCATCTTGCAGATAATCACTTATTTCTTCTACTATCGGTTGCAAAAATTTAGGAGTTATATAAAATTTATATATGAGCATTCCTGAAAGCCCAAGTATCACCGCAACCGCTATTCCCGCAATTATTCCTAAATACCACTTTTTCATATCAATTCCTTTCAATTAAACCTCAAAACATTTTCCCGCCAATTTCTCCGCCAAGCAAGTGAAAATGCATATGAAATACTGTTTGTCCGGCATTCTCGCCACAGTTGTTAACTATGCGGTAACCGCTATCGCTAACGCCGAGGAGCTTTGCGATTTCAGGTATTGCTTCAAAAACAGCCGCAACCGCCGAACTGTTCTCCGCTGTTATGCACTCGGCACTATTAATATGCACCTTTGGAATGATAACGGCGTGTACAGGAGCCTGCGGAGCAATATCATAAAAAGCATAGACCTTATCATTTTCAAATATCTTTTTTGACGGAATTTCACCGCTTAAAATCTTACAAAATAAACAATCGTCCATTTTTATTTAACTCCTTTTTAGAAAATCAGCCAATTTGGTTAAGTATCAACTCATCAACACTTGCCAAAGCGTCATCAATCTTCATAGCATCACTACCGCCGCCTTGTGCCATATCCGGCTTGCCGCCGCCCTTGCCTCCGCAAATTGCAGTTACTTCCTTGATGATTTTTCCGCAATGAACACCCTTTGCGACAGCTTCGGGCATTGCCATTGCCACAAATGTAATCTTGCCGCCGTTGTTAGTTGCAAAAACAACAACACCGTTTATCATCTGAGCTTTAGCACTGTCTGCCATAGTCTTTAATTCGTCAACGCTTATTTCGTCCACGAATGCGGTAAGAAGATTGACTTCTCCCAAGTGCTTAACACCTGCAAGCATTGACTTTGTACGCATAGCTGCCATTTTTTCACCCAATTCGGCAAGCTTCTTTTCGTATTCTCTATGCTCTGCCATAACTGCTACAGCCTTATCAACAAGCTCCATAACCCTGTTTGTCTTTAGTGCCGCAGCCGAGTCTGCAAGGATTGTTTCGTAAGTATTAATCAAATTCAACACGCCTGCACCCGTAACAGCCTCTATTCTTCTTACACCTGCCGCAACTCCGCTTTCTGATGTAATCTTGAATAATCCACATTCGGATGTATTCTTTAGATGTGTACCGCCGCAGAATTCTACACTGTAATCACCCATAGATACAACACGAACAACATCACCGTATTTTTCGCCAAACTGGGCTTCAGCACCAAGCGTCTTTGCCTCATCTATCGGCAGTTCACGAACGGTTATCGGCATACACGCCAAAATTGCATTGTTCACCTTTTTCTCTGCCTCTTTAAGCTGTTCTTTCGTCATAGCCTCAAAGTGTGAGAAATCAAAACGCAAATGTGTATCTGACACCATAGAACCTGCTTGTGCAACATGAGAGCCCAAAATCCCCTTTAATGCCTTATGCAAAAGGTGTGTAGCACTATGGTTACGGCTTACAGACATTCTGTTTACAGTATCAACCGTAAGCTCCGCTTTGCCCTCTTTTATAACGCCCGAAACAAGCTCTGCCTCGTGCACATAAACTCCGTCACCTGTCTTTGTTGTGTTGGTAACATCTGCTGTGCTTTCGCCCTGTGTTATTCTGCCTATATCACCCGACTGACCACCCATTTCAGCATAAAATGGAGTCTTGTCCGAAACAATATAGATTTTTCCGTTCTCTCCTGTTGTGACAGCCAAAATCTCCGACTCGCAAGAAAGCTTATCATATCCGACAAATTCCGTAGCAGGGATATTTCTGAAGTCAAACTCTGTATTATCCTCCCAGCTTGAGCCGTCCTTTCTTGAGTTTTTAGCGGTAAGCTTCTGCTCATTCATCGCCTTCTCAAATCCGTCTGTATCAACACCCAATCCCTGCTCTGCAGCCATTTCAACCGTCAAATCAAGAGGGAATCCGTAGGTGTCGTGGAGCTTAAACGCAGCATCTCCGGCGATTTCTTTCGCATTTGATGCCTTTGCTTCATCAATATACTTATTAAGAACAACAAGTCCGTTATCAATAGTTGCATGGAATCGTTCTTCTTCCTTTTTGATAATCATCGTTATATATTCACGCTTTTCCTCTAACTCGGGATATGCAGATTTTGACGCATCAATAACAGTCTGGGCAAGCTCGCCCAAAAACTCTCTGTCAATGTTCAAAAGCTTGCCATGACGAGCCGCACGGCGTAATAGTCGTCTTAATACATAACCTCTGCCCTCATTTGATGGTATTACACCATCTGACACCATCATAACAGTTGAACGAATATGGTCGGCTATAACTCGGAGTGAAATATCTGTTTTCTCGTCAGCCTTATATTCAACGCCTGCAATCTTTGACGCATGTTTAATGACATCTTGAACAGTATCAACCTCAAACAAGTTATCTACACCCTGCATAACAACTGCAAGTCTTTCAAGACCCATACCCGTATCAATATTCGGGTTTGCAAGAGGATTATAATTGCCCTCCTCATCCTTGTCAAACTGAGTGAACACAAGGTTCCAAACCTCCATAAATCTGTCACAGTCACAGCCGACACCGCAGTCAGGCGAATTACATCCGTATTTTTCGCCTCGGTCAAAATAAATCTCCGAGCACGGTCCGCAAGGGCCTGTGCCATGTTCCCAGAAGTTGTCCTCTTTGCCAAGCTTAACAATATGTGTCGGGTCAACGCCGACCTCATTTATCCATATATCTCTTGCATCGTCATCTTCTTCATATACCGACACCCACAATCTGTCCTCGGGGATTTCCATAACCTTCGTGAAAAATTCCCAAGCCCAAGCGGTAGCCTCGTGTTTAAAATAATCTCCAAACGAGAAGTTTCCGAGCATCTCAAAAAATGTGCCATGGCGTGCAGTTTTGCCAACTCGCTCAATATCAGGTGTTCTGATACACTTCTGGCAAGTTGTAACTCTGCGTCTGGGAGGCTCTTCTGCAAGCGTGAACCACTTTTTCATCGGTGCCATACCCGAATTAATCAACAATAAGCTCGCATCGTTTTTCGGGACAAGCGAAAACGAATTAAGTCTTAAACATCCCTTTGATTCAAAAAAGCTTAAAAACTTTTCCCGAATCTCATTTACCCCCATATATTTCATAGAAAATCATTTCCTTTCTTTATCTGATAATAATTGAATTTCACCATATTACATTATACTATAAATACAATAAGTATGTCAACCCTAAAATAGATATATTTTCTATGTAACAAGCGGTGTCCCTTCTGAAATCACTAAAAAAAGGGGCTATCAAAAAGCCCCTTTTTATTCTATTGATTACTCGCTTGTTGTGTAGTTGTCTGTGCCTGAAGCAGCCTCCATATCATCATAATACCACTTGCTGTCAGCATTATCGTTCCACTTTGAGTTATTCTCTGCCGGTTCAATAGTTCTGTACAGAAGTCTGTTGATAATCGTAACAGCCTCGGCTCTTGTTATATACTTTTCAGGCCCGAATGAACCATCCTCGTATCCGTTAATCCAACCTGTCATAGCAACATTGTTGATAGCTTCTTTAGCCCAATGAGAATCTGTATCGTTAAACTTATTATCACCCTCATATACGAGCGATGTAAATCTTGAAACGATTGCAGTAAACTCAGCTCTTGTTATTGCATTATTCGGCCTAACTGTACCATCATCATAACCATTTATGATTCCTGCTGCTGTTGCTGTTGAAATTGCGGTGTTGAACCAATCCTCTGCATTAACATCTGTGAACGGATTTTCGTTTGATTCAAACTTTTCTCTTGATTCTGCAGTTAACAATCTGTAGAATATCATAGCAACTTCCGCTCTTGTAATATTGTTTTCAGGTCTTACTGATGATGAACCATCTTCCTCATCATAACCCTGGATATATGCAAACTTCTCCTCATAGTTAAGCTTTGCACCGTTTGCTGTACCACCCTTCTGCGGCTCAACTGAAGGTGTTTCAGTCGGCTCTGTTGACGGTGTTTCAGTCGGCTCTGCTGACGGTGTTTCAGTCGGCTCTGCTGTAGGTGTTGCTGTCGGCTTAACTATACCGCCGCCACCGCCGCCGCTTGATGAACGCTTGCTAAGCTTTACATAGCAAGTGTCCTCTTCATCAAGAACAATCGTCATATCGTTTTCATCACCGGGAACATCAATTAAAACATTTCCGTCAAATTCAGCTTTAATTGCATAAGGACCGCCGATTCCAGTAACTTTTGAA
The DNA here is from genome assembly GCA_036311705.1 of Clostridia bacterium. Taxonomy (GTDB): domain Bacteria; phylum Bacillota; class Clostridia; order UBA1381; family UBA1381; genus Ornithomonoglobus. The sequence continues at coordinate 1,659 of JAXJPK010000246.1, read as the reverse complement.
TTATTGATAACAACAGATATTTCACCAAGTGCATCAGAATTAAAATAGCTGTCAAGTTCCTCATTTGTTGCCTTAACCTTCATATTGACAGTATATACATTCTTGCCGGATTCTGCAATTACACTTTCGCCGTCCTGTTCAAACAAACTACCGGCAGCGGTACTCCATATTAATACATTATCGCCCAACCCGTTTGTTACAGCAGAATCAGTTTTTATCTTTAGAGTAAACGTACTGTCTGCAAGGCTGACATTCGCAAGGACTGCTGCTCTTGCAGCTTCTGCACTAAGACCTGCTCCGTTTACTAACGCAACTGTTCCTGCCTGAACATACTCATTCCATTTTTCAGCAACCGCACTCATATCAAGTTTAGCCTGTGCAGTAATTCCCGCTTCAGGACTTAACGCACTTACAGCGATATTCAATGCACCTGCCTCATCAGCATAATCACCATACAGACCACTTGTGCCCTTGATTTTCAAATCAAGCCCTGCACCGACTGTACTGTTCGATTCTATGCCGAATGCATTCTCTGTAGCCGATGCTAACATTGCTGTCGATGAAAGTGCAAGTGATGATGCCACTATCATTGATAATAATTTCTTCATTTTATTCTCCCCTTTTTATTTTTTAATTAATATTTCTAATATTAACATTCTACCTATATCAACCTAATTATAACTCATATATTCGTCTTTGTCAAGTGGAAAATACCTTTCTTTTTAAAACTTTTAAAACTTCTGTATGATATTTCCTCGTCCGAAATCACTCTATTCGCATTATTCATAAGGTATTCCCAACATTCAGCCCCATATCTTTTTAATATACGCTTTTTAGCGTTATCCATACACGGCTTTCTTGATGTGAGATTGTGCATATCTGTTCCGATTAAATGTGCCATACCCAATCTCATAAGCCTGTCTATATCTTTTTTATATCCGCTCATAAACAGACTCGCCGCATTTATTTGGATTAAAACCTCCAGACTATATAACGAGTTACGCAATTCGGCATTTTGGTGCATATTCCTCTCGTCATGAGCGATTATTGGAGTTATCCCCTTCAGCGTAAGCTTATAAACATTTTCTATAGTTACATCAGTCCACTTTGAAGTTGGCATTTCCAAAAGCATATACCTTGTATTCTCGATACACAGCTTATCTATATTTGAAAACTCTGCTAAATCACCCATTAGGTGAACTTCAAATCCGCTATATATTTTGGGCAGTCCCTCATCAAGAGGTATCAATTCCATAGCCTCCTTGCGTCTAATCAAACACTTCTCAATGTTTTTTTCCGACTTCGGATAGCAATGCGGAGTCGCAATAACAGCATCTACGCCTTGATTTTTGCTTTCTTTAAGCATATCAAACGACATTTCTGCGTTCTCCGCACCATCGTCAATGAGCGGCAATATATGGGCGTGAAAATCATATACCATTCTCTCTCCTCCTAACTATATACCTCTTAACTGCGAAAAACAATAAGCATCCCAAAATTGCCCCGATACTATCAATTAAAACATCCGTTGCCATCATCGCACGACCCGGGACAAAATACTGATGAATCTCATCGCTAATCGCATATAAAACGCAGAACACACAGCTCATTAAAACCAGATATATCGTGCGTGTCTTAAAACACCAAAACGAAGTGTTT
>JAXJPK010000245.1:0-7070 GCA_036311705.1 Clostridia bacterium | reverse complement strand
GGGGATGCAAAAAATAGTGCAGAACGGACGAAAACCGCCGAATAGCAGAGCTATGAGGGTTATCCCGAAGCTATACATGGGTATGTGAGGGACGGTTTTCGTTCGTAGTTTGACAGCATTTAGATAAAAGGAAATCTGCAAAATTGCAGATTTCCTCAAAAATATTTGTTTTAACAATGTTTTTGTTAATCTATTATATTGAAATATATAAATTTGCTGTCAAATGATCGGTGCTGTTTTTTTGCATTCCCTTTTAGTATAATGCTTTCTTGTATATAGCATCAATATGTACTTTTGTTGTGTTCAAAATGGGTACTCTAATATCACTTGATTTAATGGCAAGCGGCAGTTCTGTAAAGCCCAAAAGTAAAACATCGGCATCATATTTTACAATGTATTTCTCTGCTAACTCAATCAATTTCTGCTTATCACCAAGGCCTTTAATATTATTCGCAAAGCTTTAGCTATAATGTTTTACTTTTATAATTAATATCCGCCAATCTTGCTTGTTTACATAAATCCTTTGTTTGCAGCTTGTATCGTTTTCCGTCTTTTATAAAATGCGTTCCGCATTGTCTAAATTCAAAATCTACATTTTTTCTTACGCATTGCTCACGAATTGATAACACCCATTCATAATCGAGAGGGCGGGCATCCTTATCTGATTCTCCGCCAACCACAACCAATTCTATATCGTCAAGATACTTTTCAATATCTATCCTCTCAATTAACGGCTGGGCTGTTATGCACTTGTGCTTTATCGGCAGTCCTTGAAAAATTGACAGCTTCCTATCCACATTCTCCTGATTTTCAACCGTACAGCACACAACAACATTATCATATCCCTCACCCCAGTCATTCGGGATACACTCTTTAAACCTCTCTATACGCTTTGTTAAGAACAAAAATGTGCAATCGGATCGTTCCTTCATCATAGCCCAACACTCGTCACGCCATTCGTCAGCATTTTCTATGAGAAAATCAGTAGAAAAACAAGTATATACGATACCTGATTTGACCTTATAGTCACCTTTTTTCAAACGCTCAATAGGTTTATTAAAGTCTTTCGTTTTTACAATATTGTTTGTATCAACACCACGCTTTGCATCACCTTTATGGATATAGCAATAACGGCAACCCTCACTGCATTTTCTGCACCCTCTCCAGGGATTCCACATAGCCATAACAAATCACTGTCTTTATGCTGTCACTCTTTACTTCACCCTTATCCATGCCGCCATTTTACTTTGTTCGCTCCAAAGCTTTCCTGCCGAAGCATAGTCCGTAACCGTCATATATTCTCCGTTTGCAAGCGGTATGTTAGCCTCAACAATATGCGGATACTGTACCGTACTTTCTTTCGGAATAATAACCTCCACATATCCGCCGTCTTCTATCTTTATATCTGACGGCTCATCAACACTGTAACCGTTTCTGCTGTCCTGTGCGAGTGTTATGGGGCCTCTCGTCAACGCGATATGATTTAAAGCTTCAGGATCCTGCTCATCATATGTAGACACCATGTAATTATGTCCCCAAATGACCTTATTCATCAAAATTTCATGTCCGTACTCAATCGGATATACAACCTTTGTCCGCATATCAAGGTTAAGCTCTACACGGTCACCCTTTTTCCAGTGCTTTCTTATTTTTATGTAACCGTCACATACCTCTGTCTTTTCGCAATTAACAGTCACTTCAGTATTATCGCTCCAGTGCGGATTTCTTATATACAGCGTAAACTCTCCGTCTGCATTTACGGTTATATTTACTTTTCCTGTTTTCGGATAATCTGTCTGTATGTTAAATTCCGCATCGCATTCCGTATTCATTTTTACAACGCCGTTTATGAACAGATTAATCACATAACCGTCATTTGCGGCAAGCATTGCCATTTTCGGTATCAGTCCCACACCTGCAGAGCCTATGCACGCACAACAGCCGTAATAATGATTATCACTCATCACCTTAAAGCCGCCGATTCCCGTACCACGCACTCCTGCTGTAAGAGGGCTGTAGCTGTCAAAGGGCATTATCTCTGTAATGCAATCTGTGCTGTAGTTATCTATAACATCACGCTTTACAATCTTTTCTGTATTGATTGAGCCGAAATATGCATTGTACATTGAAATTTCAAACGCATCAACATATCGTGAATTTCCCGTCAGCAGCGTCATTTGCCAGAAAAATTTCATCAGCGTTACGGTTACACAGGTTTCCTGCATAATCTCTCCGTTGGTCGTATTTGACTGTCTTACGGTTGAATGATCAAAAAGCTCATGCGTGCAGCCTGCACAGCCTATAACCGTGAAATCGCTTTCAAGTATTCTGTCCGCATAATTAATAAGTGCTGTTTTGTATTTTTCTATCCCGGTAATACGGTAAAATTCCAAAAGTCCCTCAAAGCATGATGTCATCTCATACGCCTTCGTTACCGGATACTGATACGGATAAAACTTGTTCTCGTATGCTAATTCAAAAATATTTTCAACATCAGTTCCTCCTGAGGAAACTATATACTGGGCAAATTCAAAATATCTTTTCTCCCCCGTGATATTATAAAGACGCACAATAGGCTCCAGAATTGAAGATGAGTTAAGACCACGCCAATGTCTTGTAGCAGATGTTATCGGCAGTTTGCCCTCTTCATCGCCTATCTTTGCGATTATGTAATCAGCCTGTTTTTTCATGCTTTCTATGATTCTGTCATTGAGCTGCTTATCTTTACAAACCTCCATAAAATACTGCATACCGAGCATTACATATTTTCTTGACCACATATCCCAGCCGTCAAATTCATGGTCACACCCATAGCTACTTATTCTTCCGTCATCGTCTGCACTGTCAATCATATCATTCACGGTTTTCTCCATTGCAGCGTAAAGCCTCGGATTTTTCGTATAGGCATATGTCATTGCGGAACCCCGCATCATCTTTCCCCAATACTCTCCACGCCAGCCTGCGTCAAAATCTGCATCCTCATTAAATTGCTGAACAAATCTTGTCCATAAATCCTCGTCAAGCAATTGAAAATCCTCTATGTATCGTATATATTCGTCGACAAATCCGCCAAAATCAGATTCCCTATTTAAATCATCAAACATTATATCGGTTTTCAGACGCGGATAATTCGCTGTATTTTTTTCGTAAATATTATGCATGGTTTCGCTCCTTCTCTCATTATATAATAACACATTTATTCTACGGTTATTTCCATCACATGTCCTACATAATTATTATAAACCAAGCCCTCCATAACATACTGCGGGATTGTTGCTTGATGTATGCTGCCGTCCGCAGCTTTATAGGATGCCTCTATCTCGGTATAATATCCGCTGTGCAAATGTCCGCAGAAAATTCCTTTTATAACATCAGCATTCTCTGTGATTAAATTGTATATTTTTGTTGTCGCTTCATGCTTCAGGTGCGGTCCTATTGCGTCAGTATAAAAATTATGACTGTTTCCGTCACATTCAATTAATGCTTCAACATATGAATCCTCTTTCCTGCCTGTTGACAAAACATCATGCTGGAAAATGAGTATTATATAGTCATTCCTGCGTGCAATTTCTATATCTCTTTCAAGCTTTTCAACCTGCATTCCCCAGTAATAATGGCGACTGTTATCCATTTGGATAACCATAACCTTTTCCCCAAGAATTTCCGATTTATAATATATATTGTGACGCCAATATTTTTCCAAAATTGCGTATCTTTCCTGGAGAGGTGTCATATCCTCCACTCCTGTCTGCATCTGACGCATCCATTCGTGATTGCCCAATGTAACCATAATATTCGGATCAATATCCCAAATATATTTGTCCATCAGCTCCATTGCACCGAAAGACAAATAATCCAGCACATCTCCGCAAATAATAGTTCGGTCAAATTCCTTTCCGTACTCCATTGCCCTTTTCAAGGCTCTTATTGATATTCCCCCGCCGTTCCATATCCTATGCTGCATAGTAAGCATTATCTCATCATTTTCTATATCCTGCTCATTGCTGTAATTGATATGTACATCCGCAAAATTCAATATTCTTATCGGGCGAGTACCTGGCTTATTTCCTTTAAATGAAGCCGTACGAAAAAACATTCCGTTTTCTTTTTGACCTATCCATGTCTGCGGCTTATCCTGATTTCCGCATATAGTCTTTATGATTTCTTTCACGATAATTTCCTCCGTTTTTTCTGTTCTCAAGCAACCGTCAATTATGTTCAGGTTCCACTGTATAACAGTATTTACCTGATGTAACTTGTCGCATAACACCGTCAGGCAATATGATTTTTGCTGAGATTCCTGCTGGAATTTCAAATTCAAAATGAATATTTCCTTCCATTCCATAATACCAATTGCTTGAAACTGTTCCATATTTTGTTTTAATATTCGAATTCAGAAAACCCAATCTCTTATCAGGATGCGGATTTATAACAATGTCACTGTAGCCCGCACCTTTCTCGTTTCTCTGTATGCCTCCCGCAATCTCAAAAATCCATGAGAAGACTGCACCATACGCATAATGGTTGAACGAATTCATATCATCCGGCCAAAAGCTGCCGTCAGGTTTTATACTGTCCCAATGCTCCCACACCGTCGTTGCTCCGTGATTTACCTGATACAGCCATGAGGGCAGATTTTCTTGAAACAACAAATCAAATGCTGTTTCCGAATAACCGTTATCAGACAGGGCATATAAAAGATACGGTGTTCCGATAAATCCTGTTGAAAGTCTTGTTCCGTTTTCCCTTACAAGCTTATTAAGCTCATAGGCTGTTGCCTTTTTATTAGGACATAAATCAAAATAAAGTGCCAAAGCATATGCTGTCTGTGTTTTTATCATCGGAATACCGTTTTCGGTAAATTTATTGCAGAATGCCGATAAAATATTATCGTACAGTGCTTCATATTCTTTCATATCCACACCCAATATTTTACCTGCCTTAATAAGCAACGAAGTGCTGTATGCAAAGTATGCGGATGCAATATAATCCGGCGGGGTTGCACCTGAATAAGAGTTTTCTCCGCCGTCGGCGGCAAGCCAATCACCAAACTGGTTATCACCAATCCACAAAAATTCCTCTTCTCCGGTATTGTGAATATAATCAACCCATTTTTTCATACTTTCAAATTGGTCTTGCAATACTTTCTCATTTCCGTATGCCATGTATATTTCCCAAGGACATATCACAGCAGCATCAGACCAGCCGGCAGAAACGCCATCTGATGCTGTTGCATAACGGTCTCCGTTAAGCGTGGGTGCTACTTGGTAAATACCACCGTCATACCTTTGTCCGAGTGCCAAATCGTGCAGCCACTTTCCAAAAAAGCGTTCAACATCGTAATTAATTGCAGCCGTACGCACAAACACCTGAGCATCACCACACCAACCGATACGCTCATCTCTTTGTGGGCAATCTGTCGGTATATCAATAAAATTAGATTTCTGTCCCCATATCACATTATGATACAGCTGATTTATTTTTTTATTCCCGCATATAAATGTGCTTCTTGGTTTTATATCCGAGTGAATTACAATTGCTTTTATAGAATTAATATCTATTTCATCGTTCGGGAATTTATCTATTCTTATGTACCTAAATCCTTGCCATGTAAATGTCGGTTTGAATACTTCAACTCCGTTTCCGCACATGGTATATTTCATTTTCTGCTTGGCACTTCTTAAATTTTTGGTATAAAAATTACCGTCTTTATCCAAAACTTCGGCATGACTTAATTCTATTACATCTCCTCTGTTTCCCGAAAGTGTTATTTGTACATAACCCGCCAAATTCTGACCGAAATCTATAACCCTTTCCCCGTTTGGAGTTGTGAAAATCTTTATCGGCAAAACCGTTTCTTGCTCTGTTACCTTTTCACCCTCCTGCGGCACAATTTCCGCTTTAACAGATGTGTCTATAATGCCATTTCCCAATTCGCAACGCTTTGCGGTCATATCGACCGTTTCACCGTTGTAAAATGATGATGAGATAATATATGATGTGCGAACCTTTGTATTTTCATCCGAAACATACGAAACGGAGCTTCCGTCCTCAAACATAATGTCTAAAGAATAAATAAGACTTATATGATCCGCATGAGTACATCTTCTAAAAAGCTGTCCTATCGCCCAACCCTCGGCACATATAAAAGACAGTTCAAACCTTTCTTTCATCATATCCGTAACATCATATGTCTGATACTGAACCCTTTGACAATCTGTTAAATACGGCGTTAATACTTCATTGCCGATTCGCTCGTTATCAATAAAGGCTCTGTAAAGACCCATAGCCGATACCGACAGCACTGCCTTTAAAACCTTTTTATTTAAATTCACCGAGATATAAAATTCATAACATTTTTCTTCTCCGCGTTCCGCAGATTTTATCCATTTTGCATCTTGTAACATACCAATCTCCTCTTATTTAAGCTTAAAATTATAATGCAATTAAAACAATAGCAAATATACCTATTACAATACCGCACCAACTCATAAATGATAGCTGTTCCTTAAACAAATATTTTGATACTATTGCCGAGAACATAATAGTTCCTCCGTTTATTATAGGAAAGAATATAAGGCCTGGTAGGGCACCCACAAGAAACATATTCAATTTGTTTGCAACCACAACACTTAATGACAACACCACTGCGAGAATATAGAAATTCTTGTTGTGTTTTATACTTTCATTTTCCTTTTTTTGAATAATGATTTTCCCAATCAAAGAGAATAAGAACATAAAGAAAAATGCTAATAATAAATACTCATTTATTCCTGTTCCATTATACAAGTGGGAAAATGCTTTCTGCATTATTCCAACCGAACCGGCACATATCATTGCCAAAAACGCAAAAATTAAGTATTTTTTCGAGCTGTTAGTATTCTTCTCACCCTTTATTGATATCAATATAACCGACAAAAGCATTACAATAATACCAATTATTCTGAATATTGAAAATTTTTCGTCATAACATACAGCAGTGAAAACTGTAGGTATTATAAAACATGCCGCATATATCAAAGAACACACCGATACAGAACCGGTTTGTGTTGCAACCATATATAAGCTTT
>JAXJPK010000244.1:0-7051 GCA_036311705.1 Clostridia bacterium | reverse complement strand
TGCAAAAAGTACGGCGAAATGATTAAGCCGTATGTGATAGATTCGGTTAAGTTTATGCACGAGGCGGTTAAATCAGGCAAGACAATTCTTCTTGAAGGTCAACTGGGCTCATTAAAGGACCCCGATTTCGGTATTTATCCGATGACAACTTCTTCGTCAACTCTCGCAGGATATGGTGCTATCGGTGCAGGCGTGCCTCCGTATGAGATAAAGGAGATTATAACCGTTGTTAAGGCATACTCATCAGCAGTTGGTGCGGGTGCATTCGTTTCCGAGATATTCGGAGATGAGGCGGAGGAATTAAGACGCCGTGGCGGAGATGGCGGCGAGTTCGGTGCAACAACGGGCAGACCGAGGAGAATGGGTTGGTTTGACTGTGTGGCATCACGCTACGGTTGTCGTGTTCAGGGTACAACAGCAGTTGCATTTACCGTTCTTGATGCATTGGGATACCTTGATGAAATACCCGTATGCGTCGGCTATGAAATAGACGGAGAGGTTACAAAGGACTTCCCCACAACAGGCAAGCTTGAAAAGGCAAAGCCTGTGTTGAAGGTTCTCCCGGGTTGGAAGTCAGATATTCGTGGTATAACAAATTACGAGGATTTACCCGAAAACTGTAGAAATTACATTGAATTTATCGAAAAAGAGCTTGAAGTGCCGATTAAGATTGTTTCAAACGGCCCTGCAAGAGGCGACATAATAATGAGATAAATTAATTTAAGGATTTGATAAAAGTTTAATAGTTCTCAATAGAGAGGGAAAAACAGCACCGATATTAAAAATATACATCTGTTGTAAAACAATCGGTGCAGTTTTTGAATCTGTATAAATTATATAATATTAAAATTTATATGTGTATGATTGATTTTATAACATAAAAGCATTAAATGAAAGAAAGGGTGGAAATAGTATGGTATCATATGTTTTTAAAAAGGCATTTTCTATATTGATGAAAAAGCCGTTTATGCTGTGGGGAGTATCGCTTTTATCAGGTATTATATCCATTGCGGTAAAAATAACCGGAGCATCTGTTCCGATTATAACAATTCCGATTACAGCTACACTTTCAGCAGGAATGGCTGCTTTGTATCTTGACGGATACAACGAAAAAGATGTAAACTCAAAACAGTTGTTTAAGGGATTTTCAAAGGAGTGTATCGGAAGAGTGCCCGCAGGAATGCTTTGGCATAAGCTATGGTCAATCATCTGGGCATTTGTACCCGTTGCGGGAATAGTAAAGAGTTATTCATATTCTTTTACGCCGTACATATTGCTCACAAGACCTGAAGTGAGCCAGCTTGACGCACTTAAGATTTCGATGCAGGAAACAAAGGGCTATAAAGCAAGAATGTTTGGTGCTGACTTACTTGCGGCACTTATATATGTAGGCGTTATCCTCGTATTCTCATTGATAATGATAATACCTGTGTTGGGTACGCTTGTTGGCTTTTTTGGAATAATTGCCGCATCTGTTCTATTCCCGTTGTTTAGCGGTCTTATCCGTGCAGGAATGTATCAGGAGGCACTTGACGGTAAATTCAGAACCACATATTATGCACAGCCAAACGGCACTGATATGAACGCACCGACACCTGGTGCAAATGTTACATACTGCACAAACTGCGGTGCACAGATTAATCCTGGTGCTGCGTTCTGTACGCATTGTGGTGCTCCGAAAAAATAAATTAAGCAAAATATTAACAAACTATTGATTTTTTTTGTGAATTATGTTATAAAATGTATATACACTTATGTGGAAAAAATTTTAAACAAAGGAGAACATCATGGAAAAACTATTTAAACTCAAAGAAAATGGTACAAATGTTAAGACCGAGATTATTGCCGGTATAACAACATTCCTTGCAATGTCGTACATTCTTGCAGTTAACCCGAGCTACCTCGGATTAATTGACGGTGCTTCGAGTGCAGGCGTGTTTATGGCAACTGCTCTTTCGGCAGCAATAGCAACAATTTGTATGGCTTTCTTTGCAAACTATCCTGTTGCACTTGCATCAGGTATGGGACTTAACGCATTCTTTACATTCACAGTATGTCTTGGAATGGGTTATTCGTATCAGGTTGCATTAACAGCAATCCTGGTTGAAGGTATCATATTCTTGATTCTTTCATTCTTTAAGTTCCGCGAGGCACTTGTTAACAAAATCCCTGCAAACCTCAAGTTTGGTATCACAGCAGGTATTGGCTTATTCATCACAATTATTGCTTTGATTAACGCTAATATCGTTGTTGCTAACGATGCCACAAAGATTGCTTTGGGTGATATTGCATCAGTTCCTGTTGTGCTTGCACTTGTTGGTCTGTTGATTATCGGCGTATTCCAGCACTTCAAGGTACCGGGTGCAATTTTGTTGGGTATCATTTCAACATGGGTACTTGGAATAGTTGCTGAGCTTATCGGATGGTATGTTCCCGATCCGGCAAATGGCGTATTCTCGGTAATCCCGAGCTTGTCATGGGAGTCAATCAAGGCGAACTTCGCAGCTCCTGCTATGTTCCAGTTTGACTTTGCATTTGTCACAAAGAACCTTGCAAGCTTTGCAGTCGTTGTATTCACATTCTTGTACACAGACATTTTCGATACAGTAGGTACACTTATCGGCGTTGCTGAAAAGGGTAACCTTCTTGACGAAAAGGGCGAGCTTCCCAACGCTAAAGGCGCTTTATTGGCAGACGCTGTTGGTACAGTTGTAGGTGCTTGTATGGGTACATCAACTGTTACAAGCTATGTTGAGTCAAGTGCGGGTGTTGCAGCAGGTGGTAGAACAGGTTTGACAGCTCTTACAACAGCTGTAATGTTCTTAATCGCAATCGTATTTGCTCCGATATTCCTTGCAATTCCGGGCTTTGCAACAACACCGGCTATGCTTTATGTTGGATTATTGATGCTTTCATCAATTAAGAAGGTTAACTTTGAGGACGATATTGCCGATACAATCGGTGCGTTCCTTGCAATCGTTATGATGCCGTTGACATACTCAATCGCAAACGGTATTATGTTCGGTATGCTTGCATGGGTTATCTTGAAGGTAGTTACAGGCAAGGTTAAGGATATCAGTGCGGTTATGTGGGTATCTGTAGCATTGTTCGCTTTATATATCGTTCTAAAGGCAATGGGTCTTGCATAAATTGCAATAATGAAAATTAAATTGATTAATATACACCGCTAAAAGTTACACACTTTTGACGGTGTATATTTTTTTGCTTTATAGGAACTGCCTGTAAAGCAAAAAACAAATAAGTTGCCCGTGCGGGTCTTTTATCCATATAGTCGCAAACGCATATGGGTAAAAAAGTGTTGTTTTTCTCTGCCCGCTGCAGTGCGTGTACCAAAAACACGCTGTTTTTTTCAAATTTGTGAATAAAATATTAAATATGGTATAAAATACTTGACAAAGCATAGTAAAAGTGGTATCTTATATATAATTGTTAGCACTCAACTTGTTTGAGTGCTAACAATGAACGAAAGATGAGTTATATACCGTTTGAAAAGGAGGCGGTAATTTGTGGAACTCAATGATAGAAAAAAACTGATATTGCAAGCAATTATTGATGAATATATCGGCTCGGCAGAGCCTGTCGGGTCAAGAGCAATTTCAAAGAGAAATGAGCTTGGGCTTTCCAGTGCAACTATCAGAAATGAAATGGCAGACCTTGAGGAAATGGGGTTTCTGATTCAGCCCCATACTTCAGCAGGCAGAATACCGTCGGATGCAGGATATAGATTTTATGTAAATTCACTTATGCATCGGTACAAAATCGGTATTGAGGCTATTGAAAAGCTCCAACAGGAGCTTGCGGCAAAGGTTTCAAATCTTGACAGAGCAATTCTTAAAGCCGGATATATTGCGGCGGCACTTACGGATTACACAACCGTTATAACAACCCCCGTAGGAGAGAGAACAGAGATTAAAAAGCTTGATGTAATTCCTATTGCGGAGGGGACTGTGATGCTCTTGATTGTCACAACATCCGTTAAAAGCCGTACGATTAAAGCAAATCTTTCGGCAGATGAATGTGAAATGGTAGCATCAATCCTAAATTCGGTGCTGAGAGGAAAAACAGCGGACGAAATAACATATGACGAAATACATCAGATTGAGATTATGTGCTGTGAGAGATTAAGGGTAGAGCCTAAAACGATTATTAATCTGCTTCATTTCATATATGAAAGTGTTAACGAACTTGATGAGAGCGAAATTTTTGTTGAGAATGCTCAATCAATTTTAAAATATCCCGAATACAAAAATGTTAATAAGGCAAGAGAAATGTACAGCTTTTTAGAGGATAAGAAAAATCTTAAAAAGTTGATTGTAGAAACGGATTCGGAGGGTATTAAAGCAAAAATCGGTATGGAGAACGAGCCGGAGATACTAAAGGATTGTTCGCTTGTGACTGTAAACTATACGCTTGATGGCAAGGCTGTCGGCAAGCTTGGTGTTATAGGTCCGAAACGAATGAACTATTCACAGGTATTTGCAAGCTTGGACTTAATATCGCAGGAAATAAATAAGCTTATCGGATATATATCAGACGATAGCGAATAACGGAAAGGAGGGGTATTATGCCGGAGAATGAAGAAATCACACAAGATGTGGAAACCCCTGAAGTTGAAGAGGAAACGGCAGAGGCAGAGGCTGCCGAGGCTCCGTCAGAGGAGGAAAAGCTGAAAAAGGAGATAGATGAGCTAAACGATAAATATTTAAGACTTATGTCTGAATATGCAAACTATCAAAACAGAACTGCAAAGGAGAAAATGGCTCGGTATGCAGACGCTATTGTCGATGCGGTTGCGGAGCTTCTCCCGATAGGCGATAATCTCGAAAGAGCCCTTAAAACAGAGGTTAAATCCGAGGATGCTATTAAATTCAAAGAGGGCATAGAAATGGTTATGAAGCAGTTTAACGACTGTCTTTTAAAGCTTAAGGTTACTCCGATTAAAGCGGAGGGCGAGCAGTTTGACCCGAATCTTCATAATGCGGTAATGCATATTGAGGACGAAACAATCGACGAAAATACGGTTGTTGAGGATTTAATGAAGGGTTATATGTATAACGATGAACGAGTAGTTCGTCATAGTATGGTAAAGGTTGCAAATTAAGGAGGAAAATAAAATGGGAAAGATTATAGGTATTGACTTAGGTACAACAAACAGTTGTGTAGCAGTTATGGAGGGTGGTAACCCGAATGTTATCACGAACAGCGAGGGTGCAAGAACAACACCGTCAGTTGTAGCGTTCCAGAAGGATGGAGCAAGAATAGTAGGTCAGGTTGCTAAAAGACAGGCAGTTACAAATGCAGACCGTACAATTATGTCAATTAAGAGAAAAATGGGTACAACCGAAAAGGTTTCAATAGACGGCAAGGACTATACACCGCAGGAGATTTCAGCAATGATTCTTACAAAGCTAAAGAGCGATGCTGAAAGCTATCTTGGTGAGCCGGTTTCACAGGCTGTTATCACAGTTCCCGCATACTTTAACGACTCACAGCGTCAGGCAACAAAGGACGCAGGTAAGATTGCAGGTCTTGAAGTGTTGAGAATTATAAACGAGCCGACAGCTGCTGCTCTTGCATACGGTATGACAGATATGGATAAGACTGTAATGGTATATGACCTTGGCGGCGGTACATTCGATGTATCTATTCTTGAAATTGCAGACGGAGTATTTGAGGTTCTTTCAACAAACGGAGATACTCATCTTGGCGGTGACGATTTCGACCAGGCAATTATAGATTATCTTGTAAAGACATTCAAGGAAACAGACGGCATCGACCTATCAACAGATAAGATGGCAATGCAGAGATTGAAAGAGGCTGCTGAAAAGTCAAAGATAGAGCTTTCAGCAACAACAACATCAGCAGTAAGCCTTCCGTTTATAGCAGTTGATGCGTCAGGCCCGAAAAACCTTGACATCACTCTTACAAGAGCAAAGTTTGACGAGTTAACAGCAGGCCTTGTTGACAGAACACTTGTAAGCATCAGAAATGCAATGAAGGATGCAAACCTTTCAGCATCACAGATTGATGAAGTTCTGCTCGTTGGCGGCTCATCGAGAATCCCCGCTGTTCAGGAAGCAGTTAAGAAAGAAATGGGCAAGGAACCGCATAAGGGTATTAACCCTGATGAGTGCGTAGCAGTCGGTGCGGCTCGCCAGGCAGGTGTTCTCGGCGGTGAGGAAACAGGCGTTCTATTGCTTGATGTAACTCCGCTTTCATTGGGTATTGAAACACTTGGCGGCGTTTGCACAAAGCTTATTGAGAGAAACACAACTATCCCTACAAGTAAATCGCAGGTATTCTCAACTGCCGCAGACGGCCAGACACAGGTTGAAATCCATGTATTGCAGGGTGAGCGTGAAATGGCTCAGTACAACAAGACATTGGGCAGATTCAACCTAACGGGCATTGCCCCTGCTCCTCGTGGTGTTCCGCAGATTGAGGTTACATTCGATATTGACGCAAATGGTATCGTTAATGTTACTGCAAAGGATATGGGAACAGGCAACGAGCAGAAAATAACAATCACAGCATCATCAAACCTTAGTGACGAAGATATAGACAGAGCTGTAAAAGAGGCTGAACAGTACGCTGAAGAGGATAAGAAGCGTAAAGAGGAAGTTGAAACAAGAAACGCTGCCGAATCTATGGTATTCCAGTGCGAAAAGGCATTGACAGACTTGGGCGATAAGGTATCGGACGCTGAAAAGAGCGAAATCACAGCTGAAATTGACAAGGTCAAAGAAGCTTTGAAGGGTACAGATACAGAGGCTATCAAGGCTGCAAGCGAGGCACTTACTCAGAAGTTCTATCAGCTTTCAGAGAAAATGTATAGCCAGGCTAATCCCAATGCACAGGCAGGCGGATTTGACCCCTCACAGGCACAGGGTGCCGCAGGCGGGGCTGAAAATGTTTACGATGCAGACTACAGAGAAGTAGATGGCGAAAACAACTGATAATCAGACAATACAAGGGGGTGTTGCGTTAGCAGCACCCCCTTGTGGGGCTGAATGAATTTAGATGCAGAATT